>JANPGT010000340.1:0-3434 GCA_031424135.1 Chitinophagaceae bacterium | reverse complement strand
CAGAAGCTGAATTGTATGCCCGGCCCATTGCCTCTTTTATTTATCCTGAAGACAGGGATACAACCCAAAAAGAAAGGCTGGAGCTGCTGGATGGGAAGCCACTGCTCAATTTCCAGAACCGTTATCTTACCAAAGCCGGCGACATTGTGTGGCTGGAGTGGACATCTATTTATTCTTCTGATAAAGAAATTGTTTTTGCCATAGCCAAAGACATTACGGAGCGCAGGATGATACAAAAGGATGTTGAAGAGAAATACCGGAAATTCAAAAGCCTTGCTACGCATTTTAAAACCAGCATAGAAAAAGAAAGAAAATACCTGGCAGTAGAACTGCACGAAGAGCTGGCGCAACTGGCTGCCATTGTTAAGCTGGATGTTGACTGGGTAAACAAGCACGAACCCGGCCTGGCAGGCTTGTCTAAAATGCGCATGGAGCATGCATTGGCGGTATCCGATTTACTGGTAACTGCTATCCGTCGTATTTCGTTTTCCATCAGTCCCAAAATGCTGGAAGACATGGGTCTGAAAGAAACCCTGCAATGGCATTGTAATGAATTTTCTATTTTAAATGGTATCCCCTGTACTGCAGCAATGCATTTCGATGAGGCTATGCTAACGCTTGAAATTAAACTTGATTTTTTCAGGATTTGCCAGGAGGCCCTGAACAATATTCTCGATCATGCCCAGGCTAAAAACGTTACCATTACAATTGACGGTAACGCAGATAAAATAGTGCTGCGTATACAGGATGATGGTATTGGTTTTGACCTGGAACAGCAACAGCAGACACCCGGACTAACCAATATGCGTGAGCTGGCTGCGTCTATCAATGTGCTGCTGCGGATAGATACCGCACCAGGCCGGGGTACAAGCATCGAAGTAGTACTGGCGATACAGTAAGGCGGTTAACTTGATGGCCGTCTATTCCACCTCTGCTTCTTTCCATCCCTTGTTGACGGCTTGCACTTCCTTGCTTTTTTCACCAAACAATTCGGCGGCTTTTTGCAGGGTGGCCTTCCTGGCAGCTGAAAAACTGGCTTTTTTCTTCAATAATTTTTTGTCTGTGAGTACATCGTACCAGATGCGCCCGGCTTTTTCCCAGGCATTGCCCCCCAATTCAAAAGCGGTTACATAAAATGCATGGTTGGGAATGCCCGAGTTGTAATGCACACCACCAAAATCATCTTCCATTTCAATATAATTACTCATCACGGCGGGCTGGGGATCATTCTGCAGATCGGGGTGATTGGTGTAAGCGCTGCCCGGTGCTTTCATTGAGCGCAGGGCGTATTGACTGCCAATAAGAATGTTCTCGCCAATCAGCCATTTGGATTTTCTTGCAGGCGTGTTCGTAGCCCATTGCTTTACCAGTATACCGAAAACGTCGGCAAAAGATTCATTCAATGCGCCGCTCTGCCCCTTATATTCAAGATCGGCTTCAAATTTTATAATGCCATGGGTAAGCTCGTGCGCAATGATGTCTATGTCTGAGGTGAAGCTTGCATAGTGCAGGCCATCACCATCACCATAAATCATTTGTTTGCCGTTCCACAAAGCGTTGCCAAATGGCCGGCCCGGGCCTTCACTGAAATGAACCGAATGCACCTGCGTCATGCCTTTATTGTCCAGGGAATTGCGGTTGAATACTGTCTTGAAGAATTTCCAGGTACGCTCACCGCCGTGGACAACGTCTTTCACTGCCGTATCTGTAGCATCAGTTAGCGGGTCGCCGTCCTGCCACAGCTGATCACCGGGCAAAATCATTCCCGCACCATAGACTTTGATACTCATTTTTTCGGGTGTTGCTGCACCGCGGGTGACAGATGGTTCCGGACTTGCCTGCTGCCTTTCTTCACGCATTTTATTGGCTACCGCTTGGTCTGTGTCTGCTGGTGCTCCACGGGTAGTTGTTTTCTTGCTGATCTTATCGGCAATATAAGGCGGTACAATGCATTGAGAATGATTAACAGGATGCTTGCACATGACGGTTTTTATTAGAGTGGAGTAGGGGCGCCATATTTCATGGCCAGCAGTTTGCAGGTATTTCTGAGCAACACATTTTTAGGCGGATGCTGTACAATAATAAGGAAGAGATTGTCGAACTGGTTATCCGGTATGTTTATGAATCCCGGCTGGCAACCGCATGATTTAATTAGCGGCCCCACGGTATTAGAATGGCCGGCAACCAGCAATGTCTTGCCCTTACTGTATTTAAATATTCTTTTAAGGAGTGGCGGGTTACTGTCGTACAGCAATATGGGCAGTCCCCTGGCATCGGCCAGCGGCTGCACTGTTTTTCGGGTGCGCAGAAAGTTGGTAGAAAATACACTGTCGATGCCCGTGTTCTGCAACACTCTTTTCAATTCATTCGCACGAACAATACCAAGGGCATTCAGATCGTCACTTACCTGCCTGTCTGCATGCCTTACCACAAAAATGCGGGTAGTAGTCTGTGCAGTGGTGCTGCCCGCAAAACCCAGCAGGAAAACCAGTATCGAAAGTAATATTGTCTTTTGCATCTCAGTTGTTTTTACGTGTATACATGGGGGCAGCGGCGTATAGCATCAAATACTGCATACTATCCACCTACACTGCCCGATGGTTGTTCAAAGTTCTGTTTTTAGCGAAGTAATGCAATACTCCTTTAGTAGTATTTTGTGGCTGCTGCAAATGGTAAAAGAACTGTGTATGTCAGATTAACCATTTATATTCGGCGCCGGCAGACTTGCTGTCAAACAAAAAGCAAATGAAGCACCGCTATTTCATCGTTAACAAACCCTATAATATGCTTTCACAGTTTATCAGCGAAAGGGAAGCTGTACTGCTGGGCGATATTGATTTCGATTTTCCGGAAGGCATACACGCGGTGGGCAGGCTGGATAAAAACTCAGAAGGACTATTGATACTCACCACCAATAAAAGAGTTACCAAACTGCTTTTCCAGGGCAGCACCGTGCACAAAAGAACTTACCTGGTAAAAGTAAAAAATACCGTGGGCGAAGAAAGACTGCAGCAAATGAGAACGGGTATCAGTATACGCATAAAAGGAGGGGATCAATATATTACCGGTGCCTGCGAAGCTATTGTTGTGGATGCGCCGGCCGGTTTATTTCCGTCTATGAGCCCTTCTCCTGAATACCCGCCATTTACCTGGTTGCAGATAACGCTCACAGAGGGTAAGTACCATCAAATAAGGAAAATGACGGCAGCCGTGCACCATAAATGCCTGCGACTGGTACGCACCAGCATAGAAGATCTGTTACTGCAGGACCTGGCGCCGGGTGGCGTGCGTGAGCTGGAGGAAGCCGATTTCTTCCGGTTGTTAAAGATTGATGACTGGCAGGAAAAAGAGATTCGTCCGGCGGTTATTGCCGTGTAAGCAATTGGTTTTGAAAAGAGCCGCGCCAGCATGCGGCGCGGCTCTTTTAATTTGAC
>JANPGT010000339.1:0-2156 GCA_031424135.1 Chitinophagaceae bacterium | reverse complement strand
CGGCATTGCCGTAGGTTACATCATACTGATTGGTTACTACCTGGAACTCGCGTACCGCTTCCATGGTAATGGCATAGGCACCGGAAGGCAGGCCACCGGCGATGGTACCCCTGCCGCTCATACCGTCAATGGTATAATTGGTGGCAGAGGCCAGTTGCCCACCCAGGCTGCTGCCGTTGCTTAGCGGGGAAAGTCCAATCAGTGAAGTAAAGTTGCGGCCGTTTACCGGCAAACGGGCAATATCCCTTGCGGTAATTGCTGTAGATGAACCAATGTTCTCAATTTTATTACGCACAGACCCGGCAGTTACTACTACCGCTGTTAGTTCATCGGTTTTTCTTTGCAGATGAAACGAAACGCTTATCAGGTCTCCCTGGTTCAGTGCATACCCGGTTTGCTTTTCTGCCACCATACCGGCGTATGCTGCTGTAATGGAATAAGGCAGGCCCAGTGGAAGCTCTTTAAACGAAAAAGAACCTTTGTCATTTGAAATCGTTCTGTAGGTAAAACCTGTTGATTCGTTTTTTACGGTAACTGTTGCGCCAACCAGCACCGCGCTGTCTGCGCCCGTAATTGTTCCATTAATACCGGCGAGATTGGTTTGAGAATAGACCGTTGCGTACATACATAGGGCTGTCACCAGCGGTATCAGCCGCATAATCATTTTTTGCATATCCAGCGTTTTGGTTTGATTTTATGCAGCAAATGTCATGCGTCGCCGTTAAGCCATTATTACGCAGTGGTTAACTGATCTTTAACAAAAAGATGTAACAACTGTAATAAAAAAATTCAAGAAAAACTTATTGAGATTAGCTATTCAGCAAAACTGCAACCAATACTGCGCTGCCCTTTTTGACTTTTTACTTTTGACTTTTGACTTCTACTCCAAAGCGGTAGAAAAAACCTTAGCCAAGGTGTGTATGTTTAAACCCATCTTCATATTTCAGTCCATAGCCCATCATGCGGTCAAAAGCGCTGTGGGCAAACAGCAGCACGCCAATAAATAAAACCACCGGCTGAGCGGCAAAAAATCCCGCGGCTGCTACGGCAATGGCCACTGCCTTGTGGTGAAAAAGATTGTAGGTAAAAGCGCCCCATTTTGTGTTTACCGCATAGCCCAGCATGGAAATATCGGGCGATAAAAATAAGATGGGCCATACCCACCAGCTGAACTGCAGGGGTTGATAATACAGCGCGGCGATGCCCAATGCAGTTTGTGCTATTTCTTCCAGTTGCAACACCTGTTTCATTGTTATTTGTTTTAATACCACAAAATTGCAGCGCGCAGGCGGTACGGCACGTTAACAAAAGATAAGAAAAGCGATGGAGAGGCTGGGTGAGGTTATTTTTTATTCAACCGGTTGCGGATGCGGCTGAGGCTGACGGGTGTAATGCCCAGGTAGTTGGCAATATAGTGTTGCGGTATGCGCTCAATAATTTTATGTTTATTGCTTTGCAGCAGCCGTTCATAGCGCTGTTCGGGGCTAAGCGTCAGCAGATCTACCATCCGCTCTTCCAGGCCGATGGCCAGCCATTCTGCCACCAGCCTGCCAAACAACTGCCACTGCATACTCTGTTTGTATAATTGCTGCAATGCATCGTACCGGAACAGCAGCAGGCGGCAAGGGGTAAGCGCTTCTATGCTTAGTGCCGATGGCTGCCCGGTAATGCAGCTGATGTAAGATGACATCAGGTGGTTTTCAAAATAGAAATAAGTGGTTTTTGCTTCGCCATCCTCCTGCGGGTAAAACTGCCGCAGGTTACCTTCCAGCACAAAAGCAACAGTGTTTGATTTTCTGCCCGCACTGGCAAACAGTTCACCTTTTGCCAGACTTTTTTCTGTGAGGTGGGGCAGCAGCAATTCCCAATCTGCCTCCGGCATTGCCACAAAACGAAGGATATGCCGGCGGAGAAGAGTGCTATCGGTTGAAAAAGTATTCATCTAAATAAAGATAGATTTTTTTTCTTCGGCTGTTATCCCCCGCCTGAAACCCGCCAGAATGAATCTTTCGGGCTGGCGTTCGGGTGGGTCGCCGGGGTTGCAAAAACTTTGTCGTTGTTTCCCGGATTTGTACACCGGAAAAATGAAATTGTTTCCCGGGGCGATGCCTTGGGCTATTCATATTACGCACCTTCGGGGCTCCCTGGCAAACCAA
>JANPGT010000338.1:0-4621 GCA_031424135.1 Chitinophagaceae bacterium | reverse complement strand
CCCGCACAGGCTGCTATCTATATCAACCAGGTGCGCAGCCGCCCAAGTGTGAACATGCCAGCGGTAGCGCCTGCAACAAAGAACGATGCATTAAAAGCAGTGATGCACGAACGCACGGTGGAGCTGGGTGCGGAAGAAGTGGCCAGTATTGATATTTTAAGATGGAGGGCAAAAGGGTATTTCCCTTCGCTGATACCAGATCGGGTACCGGGCCAGGTTTCTCTTTTCCCCATTCCGTCAAGTGAAACATCTACCAATCCATTGATAAAATAAATCGATGTAACTTTCTTTAATAGAGGCTATTTTCATAGCCTCTATTTTTTTGCCGTCGTTTTTTCGCCATTGTTGGTGTTTTCACCAACAAGCTACCCGGTTAAGGCAGAAAAGGCTTTTAAAAATATATATGTATTATAGATAACTTGCCAGCCACATGAAAAAAATATTCTTTAACTGCCTCTTCGGCCCTGGTCACGCTCTCCGACCGGAATCAAGATGCCCGTCGATGAGACACCGGCCAGGGGGAACCTGTTTCCGTCGTTGTTGGCGTTTCTGTCGCCGTAGCCTGGGTTTTCAACAACAACAGCATTTTTTCCGCCGTTGTTGGTGTTTTCACCAACAACCAAACCAGCAACACGCGTTTGTTTTTTTGGGAATGCTCTTTTTCCTGCTGGCTGCCTGCGGCCATCCATCGGAACCCGCTTTGTTTACTCAACTGACTCCTGATAAATCGGGGATTCATTTCAGTAACGATGTTAACGAGAATGATTCTTCCGGGTCTTTTATCAATGAGTTTGGCTATATGGGCGGCGGTGTGGGCATTGGCGATTTTAACAACGATGGCCTGAAAGATATTTTTTTTACCGGTAACCAGGTAAGCAGCCGGCTATACATAAATAAAGGCAACAATCATTTTGAAGACATAACGCAAGCTGCCGGACTGACCACGCATGAATGGGCAACCGGGGTAAGCGTGGTAGACATCAATCACGATGGTTACGATGATATTTACATTTCCGTATTTGGCAAGAACCTTTTACACCGTGCAAAGAACCTGCTCTTTATTAACCAGCATGATCTCAGTTTCCGCGAATCTGCGGCAGAATATGGCCTTGCAGATACGGGTTATTCTACACAGGCTGTTTTCCTGGATTATGACAGGGACGGGGATCTTGATATGTACCTCAGCAACTATCTGCTCAACGGTCCCAACGCCAACTACCTTTTTCCCCGCGATAGCAGTGGCAGATCCGCCGCCAATGATAAACTCTACCGCAATGAAGGCTACTCAACTCAGCTAAATCATGATGTTTTTGCAGATGTAAGTACGCAGGCGGGCATAAAAGAAGATGGATACGGACTGGGACTGGTAACAGCTGATTTTAATGATGATGGCTGGCCTGATATATATGTGGCCAATGATTTTGTGTCCAACGATGAATTGTGGCTGAATAACCGCAGGGGAGGGTTTGCCAATGTTATCAGCAAAGCCATACGGCACCAAAGCTATTCTTCTATGGGGGCAGAGGCTGCGGATATCAACAATGATGGTCTGCAGGATATCGTAACACTTGATATGCTTCCTGAATACAATGAACGTAAGAAGAAGACTTTCTTCTTTATGAATTACGATCGCTACCAGTCTGAAAGATCGCTGGGCTATGAGCCGGAGTTTCCGCGAAATATGCTGCAGCTGAACAATGGAAACAGTGGAGACATACCGTTCTTCAGCGAGATTGGACAGCTTGCAGGAGTCTCCGCAACCGACTGGAGCTGGAGCGTACTGCTGGCAGATTTTAACAATGATGGCTGGAAGGACATGCATGTGACCAATGGAATAGGAAGAGATTTTATTAACGGCGACTTTCTTGAATTCAGTAATAACATCTTTACCGGCGCTGGCAGCCAGGAAGAACAGCGGAAAGCGGTGCGGGAAAAACTGGCTACACTGCCACCCGTGACACTGGGCAATTATTTATTCCTTAATAACCACCAGCTTGGTTTCAGTGATGTGTCAGCAACGGCCGGTGTCGGCACGCCATCACTTTCCAACGGCGCAGTATATGCAGATTTGGACAACGACGGAGACCTGGATATTGTTACCAACAATATTAATGAACCCGCTTTTGTGCTTATTAACAACAGCCGGCAGGCAAATGCATCAACCAGCCATTTTATAAAACTGAAGCTCAATGGTGATAGCCTCAATACAAGAGGTTTTGGCGCAAAAATTAAATTGTATAACAACGGACTGCTGCAGGTGCAGGAGCAAAACCCGGTAAGGGGATATTTTTCCTCCGTCGATCCTGACCTGGTCTTTGGCCTGGGCAAAGAAAACAGCATCGACTCACTTATTGTTATATGGCCCGATCAGAAATTACAGGTATTGAAATCAGTATATGGTGATACAATGCTTGTCGTTTCATGGAAACAGGCTGCAGCACCCGCTGCACAGAAAATTGATACGCCAACATCCCTTTTAACTGATATTACTTCATCAGCGGGGATCACCTACCGGCATCATGACAATATTTTTAACGATTTTGGCAGGCAAAGGTTACTGGCCCAGAAGTATTCGCAGATGGGGCCATTTATATGTACTGCGGATATTGATGGTGATGGCATAACGGATTTTTTTGCAGGTAATGGATTTAATTTCTCCGGTGAATTTATACTGCAGCATAAAGATGGAACATTCAGTACCCGCAAGCTCACTGACAGCGTTAAGATGGAAGAAGATATGGATGCCGTTTTTTTTGATGCGGATGCAGATGGCGACCAGGATCTGCTGGTGACCAGCGGAGATGTTCAGTATGAAGCAGGTTCAGTGTATTACAGGCCGCGTTTGTATCTCAACGATAGCAGGGGAAATTTCCGCCTGGATGATAAAGCCATCCCTGCTGCCGTAACTACCATTGCAGGTTGCGTAAGGGTATGCGATTACGATAATGATGGCGACCCAGATCTTTTTATTGGAGGACGGGTTGCGGGTGATTACCCCTTGTCTCCTAAAAGTTTTTTATTGCAAAATAACAAAGGCTTTTTCTCAGATGTAACGGCGGATGTTTGTCCTGCTTTGCGTGAAGTGGGTATGGTAAGCTCGGCAGTATGGACTGATTTTGATAACGACCATCAAACTGATTTAATAATAGCAGGGGAGTGGATGCCGGTTAGGTTTTTCAAAAACAATAAAGGACACTTCAGTGAAGTAACCAATGCAACCGGGCTAACCGAAATGGATGGTATGTGGCGCAGTCTTGTAGCAACAGATATAGATAAGGATGGAGATATGGATTTGGTGGCTGGAAATCTTGGGTTAAACTGCGTCTATAAAGCAGCGGCTATAACCCCTATGAAGCTTTTTGCATCAGATATAGATGCCAACGGTTCATTAGATCCTGTATTGTTTTATTATATCAAAGACAATGATGGTATAAGAAAGCTTTACCCGGCCATTGGGCGAACACAGTTTGCAGAACAGGTACCGGCTGTCAAGAAGAAATTCCTTCGTTACCAGGATTACGCCCATGCTTCCTTTGAAGATATTTTCAAAGGCAAGGCAAAAGATAACCTGCACAGTTTTACCTGTAATGAAACCCGTAGTTGCTGGCTGGAGAATATGGGAAGCGGAAAATTTACAAAACATCCGCTGCCTGCAGAGGCACAGTTTGCGCCTGTAAATGCAATAGTGGCGGAAGACCTGGATGGAGATGGATATAAAGACCTTATACTTGCCGGTAACGAATACCAGGCTGATATAATGACCGGCAGGTATGACGCTTCTTACGGCACTGTTTTAAAAGGCAGCAAGGCCGCAGCATTTAGTGCACTACCATTCTCAAAGACTGGTTTTATACTGAACGGAGATATAAAATCAATGTCGCTTTTACCCGCAGCAAATGGCGGCAGACTGCTGCTGGTGGCTGCCAATAACGACAGTCTGCGTGTTTTAAGGATTAATAACCCTGCTAGGTAACTAATTGGTGGTAACCATTCCGCTGCGTATAAAAAAAGCCGCCTCCAACCGGAAGCGGCTTTGTAAATGGTGATAAAACTCAGCTGCTTATTGTACCACCAGTTTCATTGTTTGTGGTTGTTGGGTACCGGTAATGGTGACAATATACAGGCCGGGCGCCAATCCACCAGTGCCAAGGGAAATAGTATTTATGCCTGCTGCAAGGTTTATTCTGCGGTTGCTGATATGGCGTCCATTGATGCCTGTTATACCGAGTGATGCTTGCACTGTTCCGGTACTCCTGATTGTCAGCAGTACGGGCATGCCTGCCTGAACGGGATTTGGACTGATGGCTGCGCGGTTGCCGGGAATGGCAGTTGCGGTAACTATATCCAATACAGTAAGATTCATTACCCTGGCAGCCGGGGCAACTGGTGGAAATAATTGCAGCTGCGGAATAATCTCTTTTGCAGTACTGGCACTTGACCAATAGAGTTTGGCTACTGCATCGCCGGTGTTTTCAAAATACTCCATCACTATATCGTATTTCTGTCCAGCCACCAATACAACGCTGCCGCTTTTTTCCGTGGCGGATTGGTTGGCCCAATTGTTAACCAGCTGTGTTCCATTTACCCAAAGCCTAACTCCATCATCGCTCAGGGTATAAAA
>JANPGT010000337.1:0-3190 GCA_031424135.1 Chitinophagaceae bacterium | reverse complement strand
TTTCTTTTGGGCTACTGCTGTAATCAGCAAGAGGTAAGCGCCATTGGCTGCATTGTTAAACTGGAACCTGCCATTTTCGGCGGTCATCACAGACCTTACCCGGGATGAATCTGCGGCGTTTAATAATTGTACGGTGGCCCCCGCCATTGCTTCATTCTTTGTGTCTCTTACATAGCCTGTAATGGTATTGGGCAGGGGCTGCGCCTGGCAAAAGAATAGAAGGGTGCTGAAAAACAGCGCGTAAAATATTTTCATTTTTATTGTTTTGTGCCTGCTCATCAATAGTAACCCCACAAATGTTGCCCTATAAAATGGCTGCAGAAAACAATAGTGTTGTACATTGCTGTTTGGCTGATGGAAGCCTGTTTTTGGCAGTCGGGATGGTTGAAACGCCGTAATGACGGGTCTGTAACTGATTAGGCGCTGTTCGTCAGTAAGATTTAATGGTAAGCAGGCTGTTCCTGATATTTGGCGTTTATTACAAATACCCGCAAAAGGAATAGTATGAACAATACAGATAAAGGAAAGGGATTTTTTGGAAGTGCCGGTTACGTTGTACTGGCAGCGCTTGTTTCCATCCCCATTTTTATTCTTATGCACTTGTATGTAGAAAGCATCCATGTGCATGAAGATGAGGCAGTGGCCACTGCTTCCACGGCCTGTTTTATTGTGGCTATTTTTACCGGCAGGTATATTGCAAAAATATGGATCGCGGGCAGAAAGACTGTTTCAAACGTTTATATCGGTGGGTTGATAATATTAATCATTGCATGCAGCACCTGGCTTTTCTTTCATGTTGATTTTCCGATGCAGGACAGCCGTTCAGCCCTGAATTTATTCCTGTTTTTATTGCCCGCTGTAATAATCAGCCTTGCCATGGGTATATTGATTAAGCTGGTGCGTGGCATTGCGCAAAAGCAACTGGACGAAGCACGCGCAGGTGAAGCGCACAGCAAAAGCGAACTGCACCTGCTGCAGTCGCAGATTAGCCCGCACTTCCTGTTTAATACGCTGAATAATCTATATGGATTGTCTATTACCCAGCACGAAAAACTGCCGCCCCTGCTGTTGAAATTATCTGAGCTGCTGCGGTATTCTGTGTACGATGCCACGGAACTGTATGTGCCGCTGAAAGAGGAGATGGCCTATATCAATAATTACATCGAGTTTGAAAAAATACGTATTGGCGATCGGTTGATGCTAACTACCGAATTTGAAGAGGTGGACAGTACAGCCATAAAAATTGCCCCCATGCTGCTGATTGTATTTATTGAAAACGCTTTCAAACATTCAAAAAATACTGCCGAGCAAAAAATATTTATCAATATTTCTATCCGCACCTGGGGTAACTTAATTTTGTTTGCGGTGAAAAATTCACAAAACAGTACAAAACAGGAAGCAGGCCTGGTAAATAAAAGCAGCGGTTTTGGTTTAAACAGCGTGCGCAAGCGGCTGGAACTGCTGTATAAAAACGCCTACGACCTCAGTATCCAGGAGGAGGCCGGTACTTTCCAGGTAATGCTGCAGCTTAAAAAGAAATAACCATGCAGAAATTGACTTGTCTTATTGTGGATGACGAGCCCATAGCAAGGGATATTATTCAAAGTTATTGTGGGCATCTCGACTACCTGCAGGTGCTGGCCAGCTGTGAAAATGCCCTGGAAGCAAGAACTATTTTACAGCAGCAGAAAATTGATATTCTGTTCCTTGATATTAATATGCCGGTAATGGATGGTATCTCTTTCCTGAAAACAATCCGCAATCCGCCACAGGTAATATTTACTACTGCGTATAAAGAGTATGCCGTTGATGGCTTTGATCTGGCGGCCTGTGATTATTTGCTGAAACCTTTTTCTTTTGATCGCTTTATCATAGCCATCGACAAGGCCGTGGAAAAACTGCAATGGCAGCCGCCCGCTGTAGCCGGGCCGGCAGATGCAAAGGCAGACAATTATTTTTTTGTAAAGGCGGACAGCAAGATTTTTAAAATAGCATATGAAGACCTGTTGTATGCCGAAGCCAGCGGCAATTACACCAAAATAGTCACAGCTAAAAATACCATTTTGCCCGGCATGAGTTTTTCAAGTGTGGAGGAACTGCTGCCCAAAGCACAGTTTCTCCGGGTGCACCGGTCTTTTATTATCAATAAGTCAAAAATCAGTCATATTGAAGGCAACAGGGTGTTCATCAATACTACTGAGATTCCTGTAGGAAGTAATTACAAAGATGCTTTTCTGAAGGAGCTTGGTTTTTCCTAGAGGATTAAAAATGATTAAAGGTATTTTAAGTTATTCCTGATATTGTATCATTGCAGTATGGAAACGGTGAATATCAAGAAACTGGCCCAATTGCTTAACCTGTCTATTTCAGCGGTGTCAAAAGCTTTGCGCGACAGCCATGATATCAGCAGGGAGACAAAAGAAAAAGTGATAGCGCTGGCCACCGAGTTGAATTATCAACCCAATCCTTATGCCAGCAGTCTCCGTAAACACAAAAGCAAGACCATTGCGGTTATTATTCCGGAAATAGCCAATAACTATTTTACCCTTGCCATTAATGGTATTGAGTCTGTAGCGCAGGAAAAGAATTATCATGTATTGATCTACCTGACCCACGAAGACGTAAAAAAGGAGATATCACTGACGCGCTATCTCCACGGTGGCAGGGTAGATGGTGTGCTGATTTCGGTATCCAGTACTACTACAGATTATGCTCACCTGCACCAATTGGAGGAAAATGGCCTGCCCATTGTATTTTTCGACCGGGTAGCGGAAGGTTTCAATACCGTGAAAGTGACCACAGATGATTATGAGAGCAGCTACCTGGCCACTAAACATCTGATTGAACAGGGCTGTAAAAAACTGGCACACCTGGCCATGTCTGAAAATATTTCTATCGGCCGCAAAAGGAGAAAAGGGTTTGTACAGGCATTGACAGATCATGGCATGCAGGCAGCGGACAATCTTATCATAGAATGTGTGAATGAGGAAAAGCAGGATACCGCTATGATAGAACAAATGATGCTGGAACAGCAGCCGGATGGGGTGTTTGCAGCGGTTGAACAGTATGCATTGGGTGTCTATGAAGTATGCCGGAAACACCAGTTGCGGATTCCTGCAGACGTAAAAGTGATTTGCTTTTCTAACCTGAAAACAGCCGCTTTCCTCCAACCCTCATTAACAACTATTAC
>JANPGT010000336.1:0-4793 GCA_031424135.1 Chitinophagaceae bacterium | reverse complement strand
CGCATACGGTTATTTTAATGTTTGCAATAACAGCAGCGTTACCATTAAGTTTGCACAGCAGCAGAATAATTCAGAAAAAAACTGATTACTGCCACTTCATTTTGTTAACAGGTCTGCATGCCACTTGCTTTTAGTGGTCATGTTTAAATTCCGAATCACCAGGAATCATTTTATTAAACATTATATATTGATGCCTACCGGATACCCGGCTGTGCAGCTATTTCTTTATTATCTTATTACTGCCTATTTTCACAGCATGCCAGTGACGGATCCGTATATTAAAAAACTATTGCAATGCATAGACCTGGAAGAAAAAGAACAGGTAAAAAGATTCAGTCTTGACCAGCAGCATACCCTCAAATCATTAAAAGCAGAGGGGCTGGCGCTGCATCCCATTGTGGTTACCCGCAAAACTTTTGGCTATGCAGATTATCCTGAAATCAGTTTCCGCCTCAACTTTCCGGCAGAGACCAACCTGTTCAGGGATGGCGCGGCCATTGAATGCTTTTTTTCCGGCGAAGAACCGGTAAAAGGCGTGCTGATGAATATGGAAGGCAAAGCGGGTGAATTCAGGTTATTTGCGCCTGATTTTCCTGACTGGATAGAGGACAATGGCGTAGGCATAAAACTGGCGCCCGATCAGCGCACTACCAGCATCATGAAAAAGGTGCTGAATGAACTGGAAGCCAGCAAACCACTGTATGATCTGTTTCAGCAACTGCATGGGGATAAGCCATCGCCGCAGCATGCAGGGGTAGCCCATGCCCCTGCCCTTCAATTTGTTAATAAAAATCTGAACGACAGCCAGCAAAAAGCCATCAGCGCCATTGCACAAAATGAGCACATCACTATTGTACACGGACCGCCGGGCACCGGCAAAACCACCACGCTGATAGAAGCCATTCTGCAACTGGTAAAAGCGGGTGAAAAAATTTTGGTGGCAGCGCCCAGCAATACGGCCGTAGACAATATTGTGATGGGTTTAATTAAACGGGGCATCCACGTGCTGCGGGTGGGCAACAGCAGCAAGGTAGATGAAACCATTTTCATGCATACGCCGGAAGGCAGGCTCTCTAACAGCAAACAGCAGAAAGAAATCAAACAGTTAAAAATACGTGCAGAAGAATTCAGGAAGATGGCCCTGAAGTACAAAAAAAGGTTTGGGAAGGCAGAAAGAGAGCAACGCAACCTGCTGTTTAAAGAAGTAAAAAACATCCGGACAGAGATTAAAAAACTGCAGGCGTATAATGAAGAGAAACTGTACACAGAAGCAAGCGTTATTGCCGGTACGCCCATCGGCCTTTACGATGCAAAAATAAACCATTTAGCTTTTCAGACACTGGTGATTGATGAGGCCGGTCAATGTATAGAGCCCCTTGCCTGGTGTATTTTTCCGCTGGCAAAAAAATATGTGCTGGCGGGCGACCACCTGCAGCTGCCCCCTACCGTAATTAGTCATGAAGCTGCCCGCATGGGCTTAAACCAATCCATCCTGGAGAGCGCAATTGCTACAGTGCAACCCGTTTTTTTACTAAACACCCAATACCGCATGCGCCAGGCCATTGCTGGTTTTTCCGGCGGCTATTTTTACAATGGCCTGCTGCAGACTGCCGCGCACCTGGTAAATACCGGCACCCATATCTGCTTTATAGATACGGCGGGTTCCGGCTTCAATGAAGTGAGGGGTAATGATGGCATGAGCCTGCAGAACAAGGGCGAATTACAACTGGTGCAAAAACTGATGGAGACGGAATCCATCGATGCCCTGCACGCGGCTTTTATATCACCCTATTCCGGACAGGTAGCAGCGGCCCGCGAAGTATTGCCGGCTGCCATGCGCATCAGCACCATCGACAGCTTCCAGGGACAGGAAAAAGAATGCATTATTTTATCGCTGGTGCGCAGCAATGACGACGGCGATATTGGGTTCCTGAAAGATTACCGCCGCATGAATGTGGCCATTACAAGGGCCAAAGAACAGTTATTTGTAATTGGCGACAGTGCTACCATTGGCGCCGATGCATTTTACAATTCGTTCTTATCCTATATAGAGCAGTATGGCAGCTACCGGACGGTATGGGAGTTTGAGTTATAGCAGTCTGTACAGGCACTATTCCTGGACATCTCCACTGCCCGATGGCGGCTGAGACTTTGGCACAGGAGGCTTTCTCAGCTTTAACCCGTATAAAATCCTGGTGAATAAGAAACGCCTGATTACAAAATGATAGAGCAACAGTAATGCGGCAAAACAGGTAATCACCAGTACCAGCAGCTTTACAAAAATGGGCAAAGGCCATTGCACCACGTAATACCCGCTTACAACAATAATGGTCTGGTGAAGGATATAAAATGGATATACCGCCTGGTTGGTATATCGCAGGAAAGGATTACTGAAATTCAGGTGTTTCCTGGCAAAACCCAGTACAGCCAGTATAAGACACCATATATGAACGGCGCTGAGTGCCCCGAAAAAATATAAATCCGCATCCGGCTTTTTGGGCATTTGCAGCTGCCACCAGTACCGGTATAACAATATACCTATACATACCAATGCAATGCCTGCCAGCCAGAACCGGTAGGTTGAACAGGTTTCCCAGAACCAGTTACTGCCAGCCAGCAGGTAACCATACAATAACAGCGTAAGCGAAAAAATAAACAGGAACCAATCGTCCAGCAGGCTCATCTGTTCAGGAAAGGGCAGGTAAAGCTGGTAATAATAAAAGATGAGGGGGATGACCAGCAAAAAAAGACCTGCGGGCCCTGATAAGCCATTGGCCAGTTTATCTTTGAGTGTTTTCAGCAACTCAATTTTAAACAGTGCGAATATTGGTAAAAGCAGTATACAAAACACAAAAAGATATACTACAAACCACATATGGCTCCAGCTGAGCGAACCGTCCGGGTAGGGAACAAAGTTCCAGACGGTGGGATAAAATTTTGCATAAGAACCAGCAATCAGTCCGCGCTGTAATTTTTCAAAATACACCTGCAGTGGAATGGTAAACAGCATGGCAAATACAAGGGGAACAAACAGGCGAACAATGCGTTCGCCGGCAAAGGCCGCTATTGACCTGCTTCTTAGCGAGAAATAAATGCCAGCGCCGGAAACAAAGAACAGCAGCGGCAGGCGCCATTGGTGCATCCACCATACCAGCCTGCTGAGCCCTGCAGACGTTTCCTGGTTTTTAATTTCCCAGTTAAAGCTTACAAAGGGCATGGCACAATGAAAAAATATCAACAAAAAAAAGGCCAGCACTCTTACCCAGTCTATATAGTACCGGCGTTCAGTTATAGCAGTCATATACGTACAATTGAGGGAACTGACTGTAGTACGTTTGCACTGAAAAGAAAGTTACAGGGGGGCTGCAATAGTTAGTCAATTTACGGCGTATGCACCACCCGCTTCAGGCAGGATCAGTTGGCACTGGCCCTGGAGATAAGGTAGATATTCAAACCAACATACAGCAGCAGCATTACCTGTGCCGCTATCATATCAAACCGGTTGGCCTGGTGCAGTTTGTTTCTTTTTACCAGCGTAAGTGCCCAGGCGGAAGCCGTTACCACCAGGAAAATAAAAAACAGGGTGATGCCATGAAGAATGTCTACCAGGGTTAGCGAAGTAGATTCAGGCAAAGAAGAATCAATGATGTATTTATTGCCAATGGCGGCAAACAGGGAACCCACGCTGAGGCCAAAACGCGAATCAATATTGTCTGCATGGATATAAAAGCAGGTGTAGGCAATCAGGAACGCCACATACATGCCCAGGAACATTTTCCAGAACAGCTCTCCCGCATCCCGCTGGATGCCTATCTTAACTTTAAAATTGCTGTACTCGGTATGCGGTTTTGCCAGGCTTTCATCGCCAAAAGCGGTCTCATACTTCCTGATGCCGGTTGAAATCAGGAAACTGTCGATGGTCCATCCGCGCAAAGTAAAACGCGGATCAAAATGATTGCCCAGTGTATCGGGCACAAAGATCAACGAGCGGGAATCATACTGCGAATTTTCTATGGAGAGCCGGAGGTTCTGGCGGTCGAAAGGAAAATTATTGATACGCCAGGTATCCTTCATTACACACTGCAGTTTCATCAGCATGTATATCCTGCCGCCCGATGTATCAATGGTGGAAAAAGATTTGTCGACCGATTTGGCCTGCGGTATTTCAAGATTCTGCAAAAAAGAAAACGCCTTGTTTTTGTACTTCATCCACAACCATAAATCGATGGTATATTCCTTTTGTTTGAAATCTATATCGTGTATGCTGGTAATATAGATGCCTGTTTTAACCGTATCCGGCTGGCCGGCTGCGCGCAGGGCTGCGGCTACAAAAATGAGCATGAAAAAAATAGGAATAAGCTGGCTTTTTTTCATACGAAACTGTTTTACCGGTGGAAAGGTACAGATAGCGGGTAAAATAGAAATTAATTATTTTCCGCCACCCTGCTATGCCTGCCGGTGAACGGCGGTTGCTTTTAATTATTTTCTGTACCTTTTCGTTCTAAAATCAACTAATATGAGAAAAAAAATTATGCAGGTGGCGTTGTGCGCAACACTCCTGCTCACTGTAGCTTCGTTTAACGGACAGGCACAGGCGGTGAGCTCAGAAGATCTTAAAGCCCAAATGGTAAAAGATTGGGAAAGAGCAAAAGCTTATACAAATGAGTACCTGAATACCATGCCTGCTGATAAATACAGCACCCATCCAGATGACAGCATCCGCACGTTTGCGCAGCAAATGCTTCACCTGGCAAGCGCCAATTTTTTTATTATGATGACCGCTACAGATCAGA
>JANPGT010000335.1:0-13159 GCA_031424135.1 Chitinophagaceae bacterium | reverse complement strand
ATAACGGCCGCCTGCAGCGGCAGTTGTCTTTGCCAGCTCAATCACTTCTTCGGGGGTAGAATAAAATGCTTCTTCGTATTCCAGCCCCGTAGAGAGGCCCAGGGAGCCTTTTTTAATATCTTCCGTCAGCAGTTTTTTCATGGTGGCCACTTCAGCTGAATCTGCTGGCCGCAGCACATTTCCTTTCATTGCCTTTTCACGCAGTGATGCATGACCGGTATAGGTAGCCACATTGATGCTTACCGGATGTTTTTTGAATTGCTCTTTTAAAGTATCTGCAGGATAAGATTCTCCGTCCTGACCAATAACAATGCTGGTAATGCCCTGGCTGGTAGCAGCGATGGCCGAAGGATCTTCCTGCAGTCCTCTTTCGTGGTGACTATGACTATCTATAAAACCCGGTGCCAGCACAAATCCTTTGCCATCAATAATGGTTTCATTTTTAAAAGGTGTAAGATCACCCATGTCTTTTATCAGATCGTTTACGATGCGGAGTGCGCCTTTGCGGGCCGGTGTGCCGGTGCCGTCAATTATTTGCACATTGGTCACCAGCTGCGACTGTGGCAGGCTCCAGGACTTCCCTTCCAGTATATTTTTTATGATACCACGGGCATAATAACTGGCAGAATTGTCAAGAAGGATAAACGTCTGATGGCTGCCAATCACCCGGGCAATATAGGTGCCGAAAGCCACCCAGCCGCCGGTGTGGTCTACTTCCTGCCCTGGCTTTGGTATAAACCATCCAAATCCATACTGCGTAGCACCACCATTGTTAAGTTTACCTGGTGTAATGGCTTCTTCAAAACTGGCTTTCTTCACCAGTTTCTCCGTGTACAGGGCCTGGTCCCATTTGTACAAATCTTCTGCAGAAGAATAAATATTGCCATCACCCACAATGCCATCCAGCCACAGCAGGTCATCTGCTACCGGCTTTCCCTTTGCATAATGAAAGCCAAACACCCTTGACGCGGGATAGGTTTTCATGGTAATATTATAGATAAAAGTATTTTGCAATTTCAGCGGGCGAACGATGCGCTGTTCAAAAAATTGAGCCACCGGCATGCCTGCCAGCTTTTCAATCACGGAAGCCAGGGTGGTATAGTTGGTGTTGCAATATTCAAACCGCGCGCCGGGTGTAAACACCAGTGCAGGCTTTTTTGCAGCCAGCAATGCCAGCATCAATTCGTTGGTGAGTGTATCCAGCAGGCTGCGGTATCTTTCTGCCACATCAAAATACTCAGGCAGTCCGGAAGTATGGTTCAGCAAATGGCGCAGGGTAATACCAGGGTAAGGAAATGAAGGCAGGTGTTGCTGTACGGCATCATCGTATCTAAGCTTACCTTCTTCCTTCAGCATCATTACCATCATGGCAAAAAACTGCTTGGAAACAGAAGCCAGGTTAAACGCAGACGCGGTGGTTAATGCTGTTTCGTTTACACCAGCAATGCCAAAAGCTTTTTTGTAAATGACCTTTCCTTTTTCACCAATCAGCACAGTTCCGTTGAAAAGATGCTGTTCATACAATTGGGTAAGTACAGAATCGATGCTGTTGATTTTCGTATTCCATTGCGCAGTTGCCAGCAGAGGGGTTATTAATAAAAGCAAAACGATTTTTCTCATGCGGTTGGTTTGTAGTTGGTGGTGATGGTAAAACTGGGATGGCCGGTGAAGACACCGGGCCAGGGGGACGGGACGGGTTAACTGAGCCGTATGCTGCAATATAACAAACCCAGTTTTCAATTTTGTATAAGTTCTGAAGAATAAGTTTATTTTTATCCGCATACAGTTGTTTACAAAATGAAGAAAGCAATTATCATTACCAATGGTTTGCTGGCCACCGACGATGCCAAAACAGCCCATGGATTGATCAGGGAAAGCAACCGATACGAAATAGTCGCCGTAATTGATCATGTGCATGCAGGTAAGGATGCAGGCACCATACTGGATGGAAAGCCACGCAATATTCCAGTACTTGCTACGGTCTCAGCAGCCAAGGCACTGCAACCGGATTATTGTATTGTAGGTGTGGCCACCGTGGGCGGCATCTTTCCGGGCGATTTAATGGAGCATGTAAAAACGGCTATAAGGCAAAAACTCTCCATTGTAAATGGCCTGCACGATCATTTATCAGAAAGACCCGATATCAGGCAACTGGCAGCAGAAAATGATGTGGAATTGATTGACATACGACTCCCAAAAAAAAGAAATGACCTGCATTTCTGGACTGGTAAAATCTTCCGGGTAAAAACACCCATCATCGCTGTAATTGGTACCGACTGCTCACTGGGTAAAAGAACTACCACGCGTTTTGTGATGAATGAATGCCGGCTGGCAGGCATTAATGCACAAATGATCTACACCGGACAGACTGGCTGGCTGCAGGGTGGCCAGTACGGTTTTATTTTTGACTCCACCCTGAACGATTTTGTTTCCGGAGAACTGGAACATGCCATCCTGCGCTGCCATGAAACAACAAAGCCCGATTGCATTTTACTGGAAGGGCAGTCGGCATTGCGCAATCCCAGTGGCCCCTGCGGATCAGAAATGTTGGTTTCGGGCAATGCAAAATCGGTGATACTGGTGCACGCCCCCAAACGCACGTACTACGAGCACGATGCCGCCTGGGGACCCATCCACTCCATCGAATCTGAGATAGCATTGATTGCCCACTACGGTTCCAAAGTGATAGCCATTGCATTAAATACTGAGCATTGCAGCAATGAAGAAGCATTTGCTTTCCAGGCATCTTATGAGACTGCCACCAACTTACCCGTAATGTTGCCACTGCAGGAAGGCTGCGGAAAAATTGTTCCGGTGTTGCAGCAATTGATAGCAACCTATAAAACCGTTGCTCAATGAAAATTAAATCAATAAGGGCTTATGCCAAAAACCTGGCCCTGCAGAAACCGTATACCATTGCCTGGGAAACCATCACCAATGTAGAGAATATTTTTTTTGAGGTGCAGCTGGAAAACGGCATCAGAGGCATCGGCGCCGCCAACCCTGCACCGGAAGTAGTAGGTGAAACGCCTGCAATGGTATTGCAAAACCTGCAGTCGGATTTTATTGAATACCTGATTGGAAAAGACATCCGTCATTTTCTGCAGCTGATTGATGACTGCCGCAACCAGTTTCCTAACCTGCCCGGCACACAGGCCTGCATTGATATTGCCCTGCACGATGCTTTCGGGCATTGGCTGGGCATTCCGGTGGTTGATTTCTACGGACGCAAGCACTCCAAAATGCTGTTGTCGATCACCATTGGCATCATGGATATTGCAGCTACCCTTGCCGAAGCGGGTGAATACCGGCAAAAAGGATTTCGTGTACTGAAAATAAAAACCGGCCTGGATGCGGAAGAGGATGCAGAACGCATCATTAAACTAAAAGAAAAATTTGGCGATCATTTTACCATCAGGGTAGATGCCAATACCGGGTATAATCTTCAGCAGCTGCAATTGTTTCTTACAAAAACAGCCCACCTGGGTGTTGAGCTGGTAGAACAACCCCTGCTGACAGGCATTGAAAAAGACTTGCTGCAATTACCCGAAGGGGTACGCGCCACCCTGGCCGCGGATGAGTCGCTGAAAAATGCTGGTTCCGCCTTATTACTGGCGCAGCAGCAGCTGTACGGCATCTTTAATATTAAGCTGATGAAATGTGGCGGTCTCTGCGGTGCATTTGAGATTGCAGCCATTGCAAAAGCGGCTGGTATTGATTTGTTCTGGGGTTGTAACGATGAGAGCATTGTAAGCATTACCGCAGCATTGCATGCCGCATTTGCCTGCGCCCACACCAAATACCTTGACCTGGATGGCAGTCTTGACCTGGCAGAGGATGCGGTCAGTGGCGGCTTCAGCATTAAAGATGGTTACATGTATACTACTGGCGGTCCGGGTTTCGGGTTAACATACTGAAAGACCAGGTGATTGCTGATTTTGGGAATGGAGCGATTTTGAGATTTATCTTGATACTGCCATAAATGAAATCACTGGATCCTCCAAATAGGGAAATCAGCAATTCTAACGCAGCAAAAGCTCACAGGGCTTCAACCCGGTTTGCTTTTTGAACGCAGTAGAAAAATGTGAGATGGAAGAATAACCCAGCATCATAGAAACATCGGTAACGCTCAAACCTTTTTCGTACAAAAGATAGCGGGCGTGTTCCATGCGCTGGCCCTGGTAAAAATCGAAGATGGTGGTGCCAAATAATTCCTTGAACCCTTTTTTAAGGTAGCATTCATTGATGGCCACCTTACGGCTGAGTTCCTTTATGGTTAAAGGCTCGCCAATATGTTGCAGCAGTATTTCCCTTGATTTGATAATTTTCTCCCGGTCTGCATCATTTGCCAGGAATTTGCACTGAAAACCTTCCGGTTCTTTATCGCCCAGCATACACTCCATACTGTAGAGTAAGAGCATTTGTGTCTGCGCATTAATATAAATATTTTCGAAACTGTCAGTGTAAGTATGGTTCAGCAATGCCTCCAGTACCATACGGGTCCGGCTGCAAAGCGATAACGTTTTGGAAAAAGAAGAACTGTGGGTAAAACCAAGGATGCTCTCTGTAAGCTGGCTGGCCGGCTTTGCGGGCCGCACAAACTGCGACAGGTGAACCGGCGAAAACCGGAAACTAAGCACATCCACGCTTTCCATTCTTTCCTCGCAGGCTTTGGAAGTATTCAGCTTACAACTATCGCATTCTGTCTCTTTTTTGCGGCAGTACATGTTACCGGCAATGCAAAACCGCAGTTCCAGGTGATTCCCGGCCGGATTGTCCTTTTTGTAATGATAGACCATCATGCCCACATCTTCCATATTCCACTGCGGCTGCTTGCTGTAGCGCCTGATATTGTACTGCACCGAGCCGGGCATTTGCTGCTCCTTTTCATGCATCAATACCAGCTGCTCTATCATTATGGGCTGCTTGTGGGCCAATGCTAATATGTCCTGCGGCTGAATCATAAATCTGGCGCGAATTTACAGCACAATGTCCATTTGACCTAAAAGACAACCCCGGTTTTAACGGTAAATCAACATGATAAAAATCAGTCCGGAAAAAGGTAATATCAGGAGCCCGGAAAACACCCCGTTTTTACCCCCAAAAATTTGCACAAATGGGTATAAAAATGGTGCTGTATAATAACCCCGAACCCCTTAATTTTCCGTAACTTTGCTCACTTTATTTTTATATTGTTAAACGGCTTTTTAATACCCAAAAATGAGCATAGCAACACCCGAGAAAATAGTTCCTAAAAACAACAGTTACGAGGCAGATAATATACAGGTGCTGGAGGGGCTTGAGGCGGTACGTAAAAGGCCTGCCATGTACATTGGTGATGTGAGCGAAAAAGGATTGCATCACCTGGTGTATGAAGTGGTAGACAACTCCATTGACGAGGCCCTGGCAGGGTATTGTAAAAATATCAATGTTACCATCCATACTGATAATTCTATTTCTGTAGAAGACGATGGGCGTGGTATCCCCACCGGCATTACTACCAAGGAAAAGAAATCGGCCCTGGAAATTGTTATGACGGTGCTGCATGCAGGTGGTAAATTTGACAAAGACACTTACAAGGTCTCCGGTGGTCTGCATGGTGTGGGCGTAAGCTGCGTAAACGCATTAAGTACTACCCTGCATGTAACCGTTAAAAGGGAGGGACAAATATTTGAGCAGGAGTACAAGATTGGCGTACCCCAGTATTCTGTAAGGGAAATTGGTGTAAGTGATACAACCGGCACCACGGTTCATTTCTGGCCCGACCATACCATCTTCAACGTAACTGTATACAAGAAAGATATTTTAGAGAGCAGGCTGCGCGAATTGTCTTACCTCAACCGCGGCATCCGCATCAACCTTACTGATCTGCGTGAGCAGAACGAAGACGGCAGTAACTATACCAAAGAATTTTACAGCGAAGGCGGTATTACGGAGTTTGTAGAAATGCTGGATAAGAATGCAGGACGCAGTCCATTAATCCCCAGGGTAATTTTTGTTGAGGGGCATGACCCGGTGAGCAATGTAGCAGTGGAAGTGGCGCTTACCTATAACGACAGTTACAGCGAACACATTTACTCCTATGTAAATAATATCAATACCATTGAAGGCGGTACCCACGTTGCAGGTTTCCGCAGGGCGCTTACCCGAGTATTTAAGAAATACGGTGATGAGCAGAATATGTTTGAAAGGGCCAAGGTAGAAATTGAAGGAGACGATTTCAGGGAAGGCTTAAGCACCATTATCTCAGTGAAAGTGCCCGAACCCCAGTTTGAAGGCCAGACCAAAACTAAGTTGGGCAACAGCGATGTCAGCGGCGTGGTAGATGCCACCGTGTCAAAAGTGCTGGTTGCCTTTCTGGAAGAAAACCCCAAAGAAGCCAAAAACATCATCAATAAGGTAATCCTGGCGGCGCAGGCAAGGTCTGCGGCCAAAAAAGCCAGGGAGCTGATTCAGCGTAAAAGTGTATTAACCGGTGGCGGTTTGCCCGGCAAACTGGCCGATTGCTCTGAACGCGACCCGGAACGCTGCGAGATATACCTTGTAGAAGGTGATTCTGCGGGCGGTACGGCCAAACAGGGACGCGATCGCAGTTTCCAGGCTATTTTGCCCCTGCGTGGTAAAATATTGAACGTAGAGAAGGCTATGGAGCACCGCATTTACGAAAATGAGGAAATCCGTAACATGTATACCGCACTTGGAGTTACCGTGGGTACCCCCGACGACCCCAAGGCCCTGAATATCCAGAAACTGCGCTACCATAAGCTGATTATTATGACAGATGCCGATGTGGACGGAAGTCATATCGCTACCCTGATTCTTACATTCATTTACCGGTATATGAAAGAACTGGTTGAGCAGGGCTATGTATTTATTGCCCAGCCCCCGCTTTACCTGGTGAAAAAAGGCAAGGAACAGGCCTATGCCTGGAACGATGAGCAAAGAAAGCTCCTGATTGAAAAACTGGCCAATGGCAAAGAGGATAGCGTAAACATTCAGCGTTACAAAGGTTTGGGAGAGATGAATGCCGATCAGCTGTGGGAAACCACTATGAACCCCGCTACCCGTACTTTGAAGCGGGTAACCATTGAAAGCGCTACCGAAGCTGACCGCGTTTTCAGTATGCTGATGGGTGATGAAGTAGCGCCAAGGCGTGAGTTTATTGAATCGCACGCCAAATACGCAAGGGTTGACGTTTAATGAGTTATGATATAAGAAAACCCTAAAAAGGGCGCCCTGCTGCAGCTTGGCAGGCAATTTGGAATATTCTGACTACCTTTGGGCGCGATCAGCGGGTAAGCCGCAGCTTGATCCATTGGCGATTTTACAAACCATTTAAAATAAATAATTATGTCTGAAGAAGTTACATTAACCGCCTACAACGTAAAAACCAAAGAGAAAGGCGTTAAAATCCTTGATGCAGTGATTACCAAAACCGCCAAAGGTGCTTATATGGCACAGGGAAATGATGGTAAAGGCAACAAACTTACTACCTTACTGGGTGCAGAAAAAGCCCTGGCAGCTATAAAAGCAGGGATCGCCAAACAAGGTTGGGAATAAATTACCACAAACCGCATATTATTATCCGTACACCTGGATGAAATAGATTGGTTGCCCCACAAATACATTAGCCCCGCTATTACAATAGCGGGGTTCTTTTTTTGGTGACCCTTCGGGATGGATGGAACGCAGATTATTATAATTTTGGGGGAGCCCCGGTCTGACGCCCCCGTCTGACCAAAAATAAAGGGGTTGATAACTTAAAGTTGGCGGCAGTTCCTCAGGGACTTAATGAAACGCAGATTATTATGATTTTGGGGGACCCCCGGTCTGACGCCCCCGTCTGACCGAAAATCGCTACCCTTCCGCCACCCGCCATAATGAAAAAAACAGATGCAACAGAATCCCCGGCAAACCTGTCAACTTACATCATGAAGCCATTATTAATAAATTCCCTGCTGCTCTTACTTTTCTCCTCCTGTAAAAAAGAGAATAACCTGCGCCTGCAGTTTGCCGGTAAATGGGAGTTTGAGAATTTCAGCGGATATCCTTTTAATAACAATTACCAGGCTCCCGGCAATGGCAATATCATCGTACTTACCGAAGATGGCCAATTTGAAAGGCGGAAGTTTGACAGTGTTAGCTTCCGCGGTAACTATTCTGTCCAAAAGAAAAAAGACTGCCTGCCGAGGGAAACTGATTTACTGTTTACCAACACAGAAACCGGGAGTTCAGAAAGGTATATATCTATTGAAAACGGCAAGCTCACATTATCTACACCCAATTGCTACCAGGATGGCGGCACTGCCTCTTATATAAAGGTAGAATAAGACCTGCTGCCCCAATAAGCTCAAATTCAGCTTAAAGATTCAGGTCACATCCAGCAAGATTCGCGCAGTAGAAAAAAATGCCGCAGATTCGCAGATTGAATTCAGTCTGCGAATCTGCGGCTATTCTTTCACTACACAAAACCCAGGTAATCATACTTTTTGCCCAAGATCTGCTTATCATCCGCTTTCAGCCATTTATTCAGCACGGTGGCATACACATTCTTAAAATCTACATTGTGCTTTAAGTCGCCTTCCTGCAAATCTGCCAGGTTGGGCATGGCGTTTAGCATACCTTTCTGCCGTAAAGCGCCCCCTGCAAAAAACATATTATTGGCCGTGCCATGGTCTGTACCGCCACTGGCATTCTGCGTAACCCTTCTGCCAAACTCTGAAAAAGTCATCAGCAATACATCCTGAAAGCGATTATTCGTTTTCAAATCTGCTACAAAAGATTTGACAGCGTCATTCATTTCTGTAAACAATCTTTTCTGCTGACCCTCTTGCCCCACATGAGTATCAAAACTGCCCAGCGATACATAATACACGGTGGTATTGATATCAGAAAAAACCAGCGAAGCAATGGTTTTCAGGCTTTGCCCCAGGCCGGTTGTGGGATATACGGCACTGGTTGGACGCAGTTTGCTCTGCGCATAGATATAATCTGCACTGCTGAGCGTCTGCGCCATTGTTTTGTATAAGTAATCTACCGGCTGCTCTTCTGCTGCTGCAGCATGTTGGGCCATAATATCTTTAAAATATTTTTCATGGCTGGTATTGTACAGCCGCCGGGGATCGCGCATGGCAATACCGTTCATTTTTTCGCCTTTTAACGAAAGGCTCAATACATCATCAATCTCCAGGGCCTGCACGGGTTTGTCGCAGCCACTGCATTGCGCATCCAGGTAGCGGCCCAGCCAGCCATTGTTTACATATTCATTGCTGTTGCTGGCGCTTTGCCAGATGTCCATGCTGCGGAAATGAGATCTGTCCGGGTTGGGATAGCCTACTGAATTCAGAATGCCCAGGTTGCCATCATCAAACAACTCTTTGAAAGCGGTTAATGCAGGGTTCAATCCCACTTCATCGGTCAACAACAGGGCATTTTCTTTTTTAATACCCAGCTTCGGGCGTGCCTGGTAGTACAAATCATTGCGTACAGGTATTACCGTGTTCAGCCCATCATTGCCGCCGCTCAGCTGCAGCACCACCAGCACTTTATTGCCGGGTGGCACCATGCGCGGCGCCTCAAAAGCTTGCAGAAACTTTGGCAGGAACATAGACGCGGTGGCCAATGAACCCAGCTGAATGAATTGTTTGCGTTTAACTAGCATGTCTGATGTCGGATTTATTTTGTCCGGTTAAGGCCTCTCTCATTTGCATATTTATCACATTCACCACATTTCCACATTAATTAGCAGAGCTGATACTCCGGTGTGCTCATCAATTGTACCGTCACTGTTTTTATAAACGATTCCCTGCTGCCGGCATCTGCATAGTTACTTACTATATCTGCATTGACCATTGATTTCGTCTGCAGTAAAATTTTCGAAATAGCGGCCACAAGATTTTCTCTTGCCACAGGTTCAAACTGTTTCAGGTAACCCTCCCATTGAATGCTGGCCAGGATTTGCTGTCCCCCTTTGCCATTGCGGTTGCTCTTTTTACCAGGATTAGGAATGCCGTTTCTTTCATTGCTATCCGCCACCTCCCTGTCTTTCATTCCCATCATCTGGTCGTCATCGTCTTTGGGTTTCATCTTAAAATCATCGCCTTCATAGATAAGCTGGGGTATGCGCAGCCGCATCATCAGTGTCGAGCTGTCAATCCAGTTTTTACCCCCAGGCCAGCCGGCTACATTGGGTGGATAAAAAAGCACCTGCCCCAGCAAACGCTGCAGCAACAATTGCACTGCCTCATTGTCAATCTGCATGGGCAGCGTACGCCTTATGCCCACCAGCAATTCTACCGGTGATTTTATTTTTGAACCGATATTTTTTTCAGCATAGAACCAGTCGCTGGTAAAAATATCCGTCATCAAACCTTCAATATTGTACTGCTGCTGGTAAAAGCGGTTGGCCAGCCATTCTATTTTGTCCGGATCAGCATCCGTATTCACAAAATAGCGGTAGATTTTTTGGGTGATGAAGCGGGCTGTTTGCTTTTGCGCAAGAATGATTTGTAAAATATCGTCTCCATTAAAATTGCCGGTTTTACCCAGGAATGTTTTTATTCCGTCATCGTGCTGGCGTTCGCGGAAAATAAAATCACCTTTTATATCTGCCCCCCAACCGGTAAAAGCACGGGCACTTTCTTTAATATCGCTTTCAGTATAGTTACCACGCCCAAGGGTAAACAATTCCATCACTTCGCGGGCAAAGTTTTCGTTGGGATGGTCTTTGCGGTTCTGGTTGTTGTTAAGGAAATTAATCATGGAAGCGCTCTTGCTCACTTCCTTTAAAAGATCGCCAAAATTACCCAGTGCATTGCTGCGGATAATATCCAGCAGTTTTTGCTGGTAAAAAATATTTACGGTGCGGCTGGCAAAATGCCCATGCCAGAAAAGACTCATTTTCTCGCGCAGCTGCTGGCGACTACCTACCATTTGCCCCAGCCAGGCAAGGTTCAGGCTTTTCAGGCCCTCCCTGGATTTCACGCGCAGGTCGCGCTTTTGATCATCCGAAAGCGATTGCTTTTTCATTCCCTCCATACTATCCATACCCATCAGCAACGCTTTCAAATCAGCATCTGCAACGTCAATATAAGCTGGTGCAGCTTTTGACGCGGCCAGTATTTTTTTATACAGGCTGGAAGGACTGGTGGTGCCTGCTGCAGAAAGGTCTTCCACACCCGGTCCAAAACCCGCCCTCCACAATAAATGACAATTTTTCTGTTGAATGGAAACACCCATACCTGCCTGTTTTCGTTGAAAAAGATAAGACTCCGTTATAAACGCAGGGTTTAAATTAAAAGTCTTTAATTAATTGAGTGGTTAATCAGTTGATTGGTCATTACCAATAAAGATTCAACAACTATCCAAATTATCCCGGTCCAGAAGCGGTTTGATTTGATAACTTTGAACCCGATGCAAAAATGGAGCCTGTTTATTGGTATTTTTCTCGGCGCTGGCCTGTTAACAAAAGCGCAGCTGCCACCCATTGGCAACTGGCGTGAACACCTGCCGTACCAGCAGGCCGTGCAGGTAAGTCATTCAAAAGAAGGTGTTTACTGCGCAACGCCCTATGCCCTCTTCAGCGTAGACATAGCAGACAATACCATTGAGCGTTTCAGTAAAATTAATGGGTTGCACGAAACGGGTGTACAAAGCATGCAATGGGACCCCACCGCAGAAAAATTGGTGATTGCCTATGCCAACAGCAATATAGATGTACTTGCCGGCGGGAAAGTTTTTAATATTGATGCCATCAAGCAAAAAGATATTACTGCAGATAAAACCATCTATTCCATCTTCTGCTATCAAAGCACAGCTTACTGCTGCAGCGGGCTGGGCATTATTGCGATAGATGAAAACAAGTATGAAGTAAAAGACACCTATACCATTGGCGCCGGTGGTAACGCTGTAAAAGTGAACGGCCTGGCAGTTGAAGCCGGCTTTTTTTATGCGGCTACCAATGAAGGCCTGAAACGCGCCCCTGTAAGCGGCACCAACCTGGCAGACTACCGCAACTGGACACTTATCAGCGGACAGAATGGATTATCACAGGGTGCCTATGCCAATATCATATCTGTTCAAAACAAACTGCTGGCGCAAAAAAATGATTCGCTTTTTGTGCTGAATGGCAATACATGGAGCTTACTATACACAGACGACTGGCATATCAACAATATCGCTACCACGGAGAACCGATTATTGATTAGCCAGCAAAAAACAGGCAGCGCAAGGGTGTTGGTCATGAACAATGCCGCCGTACCGGAAAAAACCATCCAGCAAAACAATGTGCTGGTGAATCCTGCCCAGGCCATCAGTCTGCAGAATACCGTGTGGGTAGCCGATAGCCTCTCTGGCCTGCTGGCCTACAGTTCGGCTGCTGCGCAACGTTACCAGCCCAACTCACCCTATTCTATTGCCAGCGGAGAAATGGTTGTGAAAGATAACACGCTCTGGGCAGCTTCCGGTGCGGTTACCCCCGGCTGGGCAAATACTTTTTCAAAGAAAGGGCTCTACCGTTTCAGCAACGATGAATGGACAAATTTTACCAGGGAAACCATTCCGGCTTTCGACAGCCTTTACGATATTATAACGGTGGCGGCAGACCCAAAAGACAATAGTGCCTGGGCCGGTTCTTATGGAGGAGGATTACTGCACCTGGGCAATGATAAAACAGTACAGGTATTTAAGCAGGGCTCCCCCCTCTCACCCTCTTTCAGCAATGCCAACAATTACTTTATTACCGGGCTGGCGTTTGACAATGCTGGTAATCTATGGATTGCTGATTATGGCGCTGTGCAGAATATTGCAGTAAAAAAAACAGACGGTAGCTGGAAAAAATTCTTTGTGCCATTTTCGCTCAGCAACAATGCTGTTTCGCAAATAGTAATAGACAATTTTAACCAGCAGTGGATAGTGTCGCCCGGCAATGGCCTGGTTTGTTTCAACAGTGGGCAAACCATAGATAACAGCGGCGACGATAAATGGAAACTGTATACCACCGGCAGGGGATTGGGCAACCTGCCCAGCAACAATGTACTATGCATTACAAAAGATAAGAACAGTTTTATATGGGTGGGCACTGCCTAAGGCGTAGGCATTGTGCAATGCCCGCAGGAAGTATTTGGCGCACAGGGTTGCGATGCCGTATTGCCCATTGTAC
>JANPGT010000334.1:0-5871 GCA_031424135.1 Chitinophagaceae bacterium | reverse complement strand
TTTTTAATGGCTCAACTCTATATTTATATTAAATGATACAGCAGATCCTGAAAGACAAACCCACCAAACTCTTTATATTTTTCTCGGCCTTTTTTGTTGCCAATGCGCTGATTGCCGAGTGTATCGGCGGAAAACTCTTTTCACTGGAAAGCGTACTGGGTATTGCGCCCGCTAATTTCACCCTGTTTGGACAAACAGGGTTGAATTTTACGCTCACCTGCGGCGTATTGCTGTGGCCGCTGGAATTTGTTATGACGGATATTGTAAATGAGTATTACGGACCGAAGGCGGTAAGGCGTATTTCGTTTACAGCCGTAGCACTTATTCTTTATGCATTCCTGATGTTTTACCTGGCTATTCATTTGCCCCCGGCTGGTTTCTGGGTAACCAGTAATACAGCAGGGGGGGTACCCAATATGCAGGATGCTTTTAATGGGGTATTTGGGCAGGGCATGCGGATTATCGCGGGTAGCCTGGTGGCATTCCTGGTAAGCCAGATTGTAGACGTTACCGTGTTTCACCGTATCAAAAGATCCACCGGCGAAAAATATGTTTGGCTAAGGGCAACGGGGTCTACATTGGTATCGCAGCTGGTAGACAGCTATATTGTATTGTTTATTGCTTTTAGCGGAAAATTTACCTGGCAGCAGATACTGGCCATTGGTATGATGAATTACATCTACAAATTTGTAATGGCAATTGTGCTGACACCGCTTATTTACCTGGTGGAAGCCAGGATTGAAAAATATTTTGGTCATGAACTCACCCGCAAGATGAAGAATGCGGCTATGGGGAAGATTAGTTCTTAGTTTTTAGTTCTTAGTTCTTAGTTCCTGGTTCGCAGTGCTTTCATTTCTGTAGCAGTTACTAATTGCAAGTTTAATTTTTTACGGGAATTACGCCTGAAGGAACTAAGAAGCTGCTTAAAAACAAACTTTCACTTCCCATGTTGCGGTCGGGTTCCTGGTCTTCCATCACGGTAGAATAAACAACTGCATGTTTATTTCTATACGGGAATTACGCCTGAAAGAACTAAGAAACTGCTTAAAATAAAACTTTCGCTTCCCATGTTGCGGTCGGATTCCTGCTTCTTCCTTCCCGGCAGAATGAACAACTGCAAGTTTATTTTTATACGGGAATTACGCCTGAAAGAACTAAGAACTAAAAACTACGAACTAAGAACTTTCTCCATCACATAATCATTCATCAAATACCCATTGCCAATAGCAATATCTTCTTCTTTAATAACGGTAAAACCCTGTCTTTCGTAAAATTCTTTTGCCTTGTTATTGCGGTTTACGTTCAGTTGTAAGGCGGTGGCACCAAGGGCTTTTACTTCTTCTGTTACTGCGGCCAGCAAGGCTTTGCCCAGGCCTTTTCCCTGAATGGAAGTACTTACATAGATTTTATGCAGTTTAAAAATGCCTGGGGTAAGGCTTTCGGAAAAGGAAGCAAAACCTACCGGTTCTTCTTCCAGCTCGGCCAGCATAAAAACATGCTTTTGTTCCTGCATTTGTTTTTTCAATGAAGCGGGACTGTACATCATCCGCAGCATGTATTGCAGCTGGGCTTCACTCAAAATATGCCCGTAAGTAACAGGCCAAATCTGGTGGGCTAAAAAACCAATGCTGTTAATGTCGCCGGTAGCTGCAAACCGTATAATCACCTCGTTCTCCATAAAACTATGCCTGGTTATTTCTTTTTTCAAAATCAAGCCTCGATAATTCGCGGTGCAAACGGATGGAACGTAAGCTGAAACGCACCGCAAAATAATAAGACACAATTGCCCCCAGGAAAAGCAGTCCACCGCTGATGTATTGCTTTACATGTGTATTGTCCTGCAAAAATAGAAAGAAGTCGAACGCACCATGAAACAATATGGCCAGGAAGACGCCTGCAAACTGGTAGAAGCCGGATTTTTCTTTATTGAATTTGGCCAGCCCTATATAGTAGCCCATAATGATCCCAAATGCGCCGTGGGCGGGCACGGATAAAAACATGCGCATAATAGCGGTACCAAGGCCGCTCTGCTGCACATACATGATATTTTCTATAGTGGCAAAACCCATGGCCACCATTACGGAATACATAATGCCGTCAAAAGGTTCATCAAAGTTTTTCTTAGGGTAGGCATACCATCTCAGCATGGAAAACTTGCAGATTTCTTCGCTGAAAGCCACCACGATAAAAGCAAAAAAAGCATAATATTGAATGGAGGAGGAAGGGCGCATTTCGCCAAAAATGAAGCCGCCGGCTTTTTCAAGTACAATCGCAGGCAGTACGCTCAGCATGCCCAGCAGGAAGGACACCAGTAAATATCTTTTGGGTTCCTTATCATAACTGTCTTTGCGGTAGATGTATAAGATAATGGCAAGCCCCGGGGCGATAGACAGTGCAAGGAGAAGCATGAAGGTTTTTTGGTTAATATTGGCAACAATTTACAACCGGTAGCTTATATTTAGGGATTAACTTGAAAAATATTAGTCACATTTTATGAGGGTAATCATTGGTGCTTTTTTTTGCCTCTTACTGGCGCAGGGCCTGCATGCGCAGCGTTTTGGTGGTAACCCGCTTTCGGTGAAATGGCAACAGCTCAACAACGCGGCGGCAAGGGTGATTTTTCCTAAGGGACTGGATTCAGCTGCCGCCCGTATAGCCGCCGTAGCGGCTGTATTGGGTAACGCTACTTCGCCTACTATTGGAAGCCGGCAGCAAAAAATTGATATCCTGCTGCACCCCAATACCATTGTGTCTAATGGCTATGTGGCCCTGGGGCCTTTTCGCAGTGAGTTCTACCTTACGCCTTCTCAAAACAGCTTTGAACTGGGCAGCCTGCGCTGGCAGGACATGCTGGCGGTGCATGAATACCGGCATGTGCAGCAGTACAATAATTTCAATGTGGGTTTGTCGCATGCGTTCAGGGTAGTGTTCGGACAGCAGGGGCAGGAACTGGCCAATGCACTGGCCATCCCCAACTGGTTCTGGGAGGGCGATGCCGTTTTCCAGGAAACATTGGTTAGCAAGCAGGGCAGGGGGCGACTGCCATTTTTCTTTGATGATTACCGCGCCTTGTGGCTGGCCCGCAAAGACTATAGTTATATGAAGCTGCGCAATGGCAGTCTGCGCGATTTTACCCCCGATCATTACCGCCTGGGCTATATGCTGGTGGCTTACGGACGTGAAAAATACGGAGATGAGTTCTGGAAAAAAGTAACACAGGATGCAGCGGCGTTCAAAGGGCTTTTTTATCCTTTTCAGAAGGCAGTTAAAAATTATACCGGTAAAAGTTTTAATGCGTTTACAAAAGATGCATTTGATTATTTTAAAACGCAGCAGGCTGGCCAGAAAAACGTTCCGGAAACACATAAGCATTTTGTGGCGGATCAGCTTTTTCCCACCTACACCGATACCAATAATATTGTGTATGTTAAAAACAGTTACAAACAAATACCGGTTTTTGTGCTGTCCAGTGGCGGCACAGAAACCAATATCCGTGTAAAAGATGTAAGTATCGACGACCAGTTTTCTTATGGCAGCGGAAAAATTGTATACGCTTCTTACCGCCCTGCTTTGCGCTGGGGCTGGAACGATTACAATGAACTGCAGGTGCTGGATATCTTTACAGGGCAGCAGAAAACCATCACCCGTCATTCCAGATATTTTTCTCCTGCCATCAGTGAGGATGGAAAAACGATAGTAGCGGTGCAGGTGCCCACAGGCGGCCAAAGCCAGCTGCACCTGCTGAACGCTGAAAATGGCGCACTCATCAAAGCCCTTCCCAATCCCGGTAATCTTTTTTACACCTACCCGAAATTCCTGGATGATAAGCAGCTGCTGGCCACCGTTAGAAAACCATCCGGTGAAATGGCGCTGGCGCGGATCACTATCAGTGATGGCAGCGTGGACTGGCTTACCGGAGATAGTTACCGGGTAATGGGCAATCCCGTGCTGCAGCATGATACGGTGTATTTTACGGTTGCAGATAAGGGGTATGATAAAATTTTTGCCCTCACCCTGGCGGATAAAAAATTATACCGGCTTGATTTGCCTGCAAAAGGTATTGGCGCTTACCAGCCTTCTGTATATGGCAGCAAAATAATGGTTACCAGTTTTACGGCAGATGGCTACCGCCTGCAGGAAGAAAACAAAGCCAGCGTTGCATGGACCCAGCTGAGCAATGAAGAATGGCACCAGCCCATTGATACATTTAAAATCAATCTTTCAAAAAACAGTGCGGCCGGTGTACTGGGCACAGTAACAGTACCACCTGCAGCGGCTGCAAAATACAGGCAAACCACGCGGCTGTTTAATTTCCATAGCCTGCTGCCTTATGTTACTGACCCGGATTATTCACTGTCGCTGATAGGCAACAATGTGCTGAACACGATGCAGTCTGAGCTTTTTGCTGCTTATAACCGCGACGAGCAATACAAACAGGTAGGTACCCGGCTCACCTATGGCGGGTTGTTCCCCTATATTAACCTGGGTGCTAATTATATTTTTGACCGCCGCGATTTTACTAATTCCGGTAAACCTATTTACTGGAACGAGGGGCAGGTAAATGCAGGCCTCAGCGTGCCGCTTAACCTGAGCAAGGGCCGTAGCCTGGTCAACCTTACCATGGGCAGTGATTATGTATTGAAAACCGTGTCGTACAAAGGAGCGTATAAAGACACCCTTGGCAGCAGCCACCTGGGCTATGTAAACGGTTATATCTCATTTTCGCACCAGGTACAGCAGGCCAGGCAGCATATTTATCCGCATTTTGCGCAGGTGGTCTACCTCAACTACCGCAATGCAGTGCAATCGGTGACGGCAAGACAGTTCCTGGCTTCCGGTACTTTTTATTTTCCGGGCATTGCAGCCAGTCATAATATTGTCTTCAGCCTGGCTTTCCAGAACAGGGATACGCTTAACCAGTACCGTTATTCCAATAGCTTTCCTTTTTCAAGAGGCTATGAAGTGCCCAACCTCCGCAATATGTATAAATGGGGGGTGAATTATCATTTGCCGCTGGCTTATCCTGATTTTGGCATTGCCAATATTGTGTATTTCCAGCGTATCAGGGCCAATGTGTTTTACGATTACACCATGGGCAAAGTGGCGTATACCAACGGGGCAAGACTCAACACTTCCTTCCGCTCTACCGGCGGCGAAATCTTCTTCGATACAAAATGGTGGAACGAACTGCCGCTGAATTTTGGTTTCCGTTACAGCCATTTGCTTGACCGGGATCTTTTTGGCGCAGTAGGCTCAGAGCGTTTTGAATTTGTGCTGCCGGTGAATTTGTTTCAAAGATGACCTCACCCCCGGCCCCTCTCCATTACATGTAGAGGGGAGCCTCCCCGCAAGTTTTCTTACTGATTACAGTCAGGTGGGTGCTGGTTAATTTAGATGATTGATTCACTAAAGTATAATCACGTTTAAATAGAAATCTTTCTCATTTTCACTAAACTATTTTAGGAAGTAGATTCCCTACCCGCTCATAATTTGTAGTATCTCTTGCGGAGAGGCACCCCTCTCTCCCGCATTGGCGGGATGGAGAGGGGACGGGGGTGAGGGCCGCCCCCGTGTTATCCCATCGTCAACTCATGTTACATATTGCTTATGGGAAAGTTTCCGGTGGAGGGAGTATTATAAGCCTATCGTCATCTGATTATTTCCGATGAAGACCCCAAGTTGCGGAAAGTAATTTTATTATAAGCATACGCTGTTTGCTTATAAGACTATGACCTTCGGAAAACTTGGGAAGATATTTGCTTATAAGCCTATGACCTTCTTAAAACTTGCGAAAGACTTTTGCTTATAAGCCTATGACCTTCGGAAAACTTGCGAAACAGCTTGATTTACAAGACCATTGCCCCGGATAGA
>JANPGT010000333.1:0-7879 GCA_031424135.1 Chitinophagaceae bacterium | reverse complement strand
CACCGGACCACAGCCCCCCGCGGTCCGGTGTCTCCATCGAACGCAACCTGTCAGTTTTGCCAGTTTAGAACAGTGGGGGTAATCAATTTATATTCCACACAGCACCAGCTACCTTTCAGAAAGGGTTGGTAAACAAAAAGCACCGGGTATTGGCCGGTGCTTCAATGTTTGTATAGCTCAGAAAAATAAAATTAGTTGGAAGAACAGATGGGATAGGAAATGAGATTTCTGAGTACGATCTACGGTGTTCTTAGGATTTGGATGCCTGCCCTGGAAGGAGAGACAAGGACGGACAAAAATGAAACAATGTTCGGTTACAGGTTTACTGGATAGTGGGCTTTCAAAGGATGAAGTAGATATTGTTGATCTTTTAAGGGATATGGATGCGTCTCCGAAGGATTTGGATAATCAGGAATTTTCAGGAATTTGGCTGGTCTGTTCGAAGGATTTGGATGCTGGGTTTTCAGTGGATTTGGTTGGTTCTTTTCGTAGGATTCGGGAGGCTTATTCAGAGGAGTTGGATATTTCGTTCTTGCTGATACAAAGATGCAAAACGGTCTGCGCCAGTCTAAATTAATTCGGCTTTGTGGCTATTTCCTTCGATAAATGGGCGGAAAAGGAGGATAACCCCCCAGCCGCACCCCCCGACCCCCTGAAGGGGGAGTACCAACCCGCAGCCTTCGCTCTGCGAAGATGCTGCCTCTTTATTGGCAACATGCTGGGCTTTCCCGGTTAAAAGAATTGAACACAAGTTTTGATCTAAGTATGAGAATGAGTGTAATACTCCCCCTTCAGGGGGTCGGGGGGTGGTTTGCTTACTCATCCATCGCCCTGTTCAGGAAGGTTAATAGCGGCTGCAGCGCTTCAAATGCTTCGAGCGTTGTTTTTAGCAGGTCTTTTGAAGTAAGTATTTTATCGTCCAGCTTCTTCATGGCGATAAAGCTTTTCAGTTTGATGTATTCAGCAGCTGGATTGTCTTTTTCAAAGCCCTGTGGCAGTTTTACGAGGCTGGTCTCCCTGTCTTTGATCAGATCGCCATAGGTGACTTTAAATTTTTTGGCGCCTATGATTTTTTTGAACTCATCATAACAGTAATCCACTTCCTGCCTTACCTTTTTTAATTCCGGCGGTGTAGGCATCCATAACCCGCCACCCACAAATGCTTCGCCCGGCTGGCAATGAAAATAGTAACCGGCATACATTGACTTTTTGCCACCCCGGTTAATGCTGGCGCCAAAATTATTTTTATAGGGCGATTTGTCTTTGGCAAAACGCACATCTCGGTTAATGCGGAACATGCATTCTTTTGCTTTCAGCTCTTTGATACTGTCATCCTTTTTGCCATGTTTATCTACCAGGGTTTCAACAAAGGCGGCAAAATCCGCCTTTGCGTCTTCGTAGACCGGCCGGTTTTTATCGAACCAGGCTTTGTTATTGTTCTTATTGAGATCCTTTAAAAATTTAAGGGTAGATGGTTGCAGCATAATAATACTTTTTTAACGTCTGCCTGAACAACCAGGTCGTGCAGGCAAAGAAGCAAAGATAGTAAAGAGATAAAGTTACATTCAACAGTGGAGTGAAGCATATGAAAAAAAGACATTGTGTCTTTGCGTTTTCTTTGCCGTCTCTGTGTGAAAAATTTGGGGGTGGGCAAAAAAATAAAGGGTGATAAGCACATCACCCTTTAAATCAGTTGTCGGCCTTGCAATTCGCTATTTCCTAATCCTTCCCCAGTTTTCGCCGCTTTTAATGCGGTACATGGTCATTTCACTAACACCATACTTCTCTGCCACTTTTTTGATGGTGAGTTTTCGTTTGGGGTCGGTGAGTGTTTTCTTAATGACTTTTACCTGGGTGGCTGTCAGCTTTAAACCTACCGTGCGGTTTGCCTGTACTTTCTTGTACGCAATCTTGGCGGGGCTTTTTTGCTGGTGGTCAATCATTGTTTCCAATGTTGCCCATTGCAGATTTTTACTGCTGTTATCCATTTTGTTGTGATTAACGTGGATAACATACTTGTGCTTGGTAGAAGGCTTCTTGTTAAAAAGCCTGGCGATTTCCCTGTGAATGTACAGCGTGCCGTTGTTTTCCGGCCGGTGCAGGTTAAGGGTTTTGTAGCCGGTTGTAATGGATCCTTGCAATAGTTTTCCATCCTGCAGCACATCGTTTTTAAAACTGGCAATACGCCCACTGGATGATAAGGCGTATTTGTTCCTGAGCTGCTTCCATCCGGGAAACTGAAGCGGTTTCCATACTTCGGCGGAGAGTGCTTTTATCATGCCTGGTATTTTTTTAAAGTTACTGAAATATTACAGCTTTACTATTTTATTTTTTCTTTTACCAGCCGGCATTTGCAACGGGTTAAATGGCCTACCCATGCAGGTTGGCCAGCCTGAAAAACGATTGATAAGAGGGGCAATTTGGCTGTGCATTCACGTTGGTTTACTTACCAGCCAGCTGCAGAAACTCCTGCTCTGTAATCACCCTTATGCTGGGAATCTTCTTCGCCTTCTCCAGCTTGGAACCTGCATCATCACCCACCACCAGGTAGTTTAGTTTGCTGCTCACCCCGCTCAGCAGTTTACCCCCGTTGGCTTCTACTATCTCTTCTGCCTCGCTGCGCTTCAACTGCACAAGCGTGCCGGTAAACAAAAACGTTTGCCCCTGCAGGTTGCCCCCTGCAGCAGCTTCTTTCTTATTGCTTTTCATGTTTACGCCGGAGTCTTCCAGCTGCTGCAGCAATGCCAGGTTGTCTGCGTTGTGAAAGAATTCGTAAATACTGCCCGCCACTTTGGGACCTACATCTTCCAGGTTCAGCAAATCTTCTGCGGAAAGCCGGGCGGCTTCCGGCAGGTAATCAACCGCATTGGCCAGTATCTTGGCGGTGGTTTCACCCACATAGCGGATGCCCAGGCCGAATATAACGCGGTGCAATGGTTGTTGTTTCGATTTTTCTATGGCTGCCGTCAGGTTGTCTATTGATTTCTTGCCAAAACCTTCCAGTTTGCCAATGGCTTCAAAATCCATGTGGTAGACAGCAGGTATGTTTTTCAGCAAACCCAGCTCATAGAATTTTTTTACGTTGGCCTCACCAAAACTGCGTATGTCCATGGCATCTTTGCTCACAAAATGAATAATGCGCTCCACCACTTGTGCCGGGCATTCGGGATTGATGCAGCGCCATACAGCCTCTTCTTCAGGCTTAACCAATGTATGACTGCATACAGGGCATTGTTTGGGAAACACAATGGGCGTCTCGCTGCCATCGCGCAGTGCTGCCTGGCTTTTTACAATATAAGGAATCACATCTCCCGCCCTTTCTACCAGCACGGTATCACCGATCATCAGGTCTTTTTCCTTTATCACATCTTCATTGAATAAAGAGATAGACGCTACCGTTACCCCGCCAATGGGTACAGGGTCTATTTTGGCAACCGGGGTAACAGAGCCAGTGCGGCCCACCTGGAACTCTACTACCCGCAGTTTGCTGGTACCCTGTCTTGCCTTAAATTTATACGCAATGGCCCAGCGTGGGTGGTGGGTGGTTTGACCCAGCTTGTCCTGCAGTTCCATGCTGTTCACTTTTATCACCATGCCGTCAATCTCATAGGGCAGGTTATCCCTGCCAGCTTCAAACTCCAGGGTATACGCTATCACCTGCCGTATATCCTTAAAGACTTTTTTTTCTTTTACCGGGGCACGAAAGCCCAGGTTCCATAACATGTCCAAAGCGCCACTGTGGGTTGACAGTGCTTGCTCCCCATGCTTATTGGTCTTTTCATCCAGCCCGTCCGCGGTATAATAGCTTACATGGTAGAGAAAAGCTTCCAGGTTTTTTCTTTTTACTTCTGTGGGATCCTTGATACGCAGCGAACCCGATGCTGCGTTGCGTGGATTGGCCAGTGGCGGCAGTCCCTGCGCCGCAAGCTCCTCGTTGTATTTCTTGAAACTCTTCTTGCTCATCAGCACTTCTCCGCGGATCTCTATCTGCTGCAGGCCATAGCTGGAAAAAGCCGCCGACAGGGGCACTGATTTTATCTGTTTGATATTGGTGGTAATCTCATCGCCCTGTACGCCATCGCCACGGGTAGCCGCCCGCGTTAGCATATCGTTTTCATATACCAGGCTGATGCTGGCCCCGTCAAATTTGGGCTCGGCACAATATTCAACAGCGGCACCGCCGGCAGCTTCCTGCACTTTGCGGTCCCAATCCAGCAGGTCTTCGGCATTGTAAGAATTCTCCAGCGAAAGCATGCCCACCAGGTGCTGCACCTTGGGAAAGTCTTTGGTAAGGCCCTTGGCCACGCGCTGGGTAGGACTGTCAGCCGTCACAAGGGCCGGGTCCTCAGCTTCCATTTTCTCCAGGGCTTTGTATAGCTGATCGTATTCATAATCGGCTACCAGGGGTTCATCCATCACGTAATAGCGGTATTCATGAAAGCGCAGCACTTTGCGCAGATCTTCTATGTAAGCAGCTTTGATTGGATGCTTTTTAGCTTCTTCCACCAAATGGGTTGTTAGTTTTTGCAGGGCCTGTGTTTGGGCAACAGAATACATAGCTGGTTATTTTGGGCTATAAAATTAAGGGAAGCGGCGTTAGGGTTAGGAATTGGGGAGCAGGAATTGGGAATTAGGGCAGGCCGGGCTAAGGACGAGCTTCCCTTTTTTAGAAAATGAATATAACGGATGACAGCTCTGCTGGAGATTCCTGTAAAGAACATGGATCGCCTAAGGAGCCGCGTTTAACGGGTGTATATTTTACAAACAGGCAGCCCGATGGGACTGGGGGAAGCAATCCGGCAATTCGAAATGGTAAAATAAATTTTGTAATATTATATTTCATCATCGTTGCTTTTATGCATACCACCTGCACCGGAACAAATACTATATTTTCTGCATTTGTGATTACTGCATTTGTATTGCCTGGCTGCAACCCTTTAAACTCTCCCGCAGCAAAGCAGGGTTTTACTGAAATATCCAAAATGCAGATAAAATCACTTGTGATGCATATTGAATTCTATAAGCTGCAGCACGGTCTTTATCCCGATAGACTGGAACAATTACAAGAAACAGACCCACTGGCGCCAATCAACGATGCTTCGCAGGACATAGTGTCAAAAGAAACATTGTTGTATAATTACGAAAAACTGGGTGATAAATATACCCTGTATTCTTCGGGCACCGATGGCATTCCTGGCACCAAGGATGATTTTTATCCCCAGATCAGCATACCAGACAGCACAAAGATTAGATTGGTCATAAAAAAATAGGCATGGACAATTTGCCGCTTATGTTGTTTTGCATTTCATCTAACCATGCAAAGAAAAAAATCCGGAAAAGAAAATTTATGAATTTTATTATTAATCTTCACCAAAATCATTAAAAATTGAAATACCTGTTTTTTCTACTGACATTATTCTTGTCAATCAGTTCATTCTGCCAGTCTTTTGAAGGGAAAGTTACCTACACCAACACCTACAAAAGTAAAATGCCGGCAGTTACGGATGAGCAGCTTACCGCTATGATGGGCACCACGCAGGAATATTATATTAAAGGGGGCGATTATAAATCGGTATTCAATGGCACATTTATGCAATGGCAGCTGTATATTAACAAAGACAATAAAATGTACAATAAAATGTCGAATAGCGCTGCGCTGCTTTGGAATGATGGCGCCACCAATACAGATGAAGTGTTGGAAGCAACTGTTAATAAAACCGCAACAGAAATACTTGGCTACAAATGCGACGAACTGGTGTTGACCTGTAAAAGCGGGGTACAGAAATATTATTTCAACGCATCCCTGGCAATAGACAGCAAATTATATGCGTTGCACCTGTTTGGCAATTGGCATGAATTTCTTTCACGTACTAATGCGCTACCGTTAAAGTCAATCGTTGACAACAGCCAATTTTATTTAGAAAGTGTCGCCACGGAAGTAAAAACCCAACAGCTGAATGCCCAATTTTTTGCATTGCCTGCAGACGCCAAAATCATGAAAAGCCCTTACTAATCTGTAGATATGCTATATCAAAAAGACACAGAAAGTTTAGCAACCGTTCTATAAATTACCATTGTGCCAGCTGAGTCAGGAGCGTCTCCTTATCTACTCCCTTTTGTACCGATGCCGGAGGGAAGCGGTTGGGATTTGATGAGTGGCCCATTAACCGTAAGCTTTCCGTCTTTCACCTGCATCCTGTCTATGAATACCACCCTTGCATCACCGGTTGCAGTAGTGCGGGCATGGTATACGCAGAACATTTCTTTACCATCGGGAGAATAGGTAATACTGTTATGCCCGGTACCGCTTACCGTTCCACCCGATGCAGTATTCTTCTGCAGTACAGGATTACTGGCCGCTTTGGTAAATGGTCCTAATGGGGAAAGGCCTGTAGCATAGCCCACGGCATAGTTTTGCCCGGCAAAATTATTGGCCGAATACATCATGTAATAAATATTGTCTTTCCTGAAAGTAACAGAACCTTCTGTCCAGCGCCGGTTTACTTCGCGGCTGGTAACGGAGCGGCTTTCCCATTCTGCCTGTTTATCGCTTTGCTTTGATGGCGGTTGCAGCAGCAGTACCGGGTCGCCAATGACCCCGGTAAAATCAGGCTTCAGCTCCACCCCATACACCCAGCTTTCTTCTATTTCAGTAAACCAGCCCTTTGCTTTGGCCAGCGTGGCCAGCTCACTTTCTACTGCATGCTTATAACAGCACCTGGAGTAATAGAGGTACACCCGCCCGTCTTTATCAAAAAATACATTGGCGTCAATAATGGGATAGCCGGGGTCAAAAACGGGCTTGTTGGTATAATCAATAAACGGCCCTTCTGGCTTGTCTGCCACCGCTACGCCTATTTTAAAATTTTCCAGTTCATGGGTGGGATTGTTTCTCCACTGCGCACTAAAGAACATGTAAAATTTGTCTTTCACCTTGTACACTTCGGGTGCCCAGAATGCGCCTTCACCCCATGAGTTAACGGAGTCTGCGGTATATACCTGGCCCAGCGGCTGCCAGTTTACCAGGTCGGCCGATTTATATGCCGGAAAACCATTGCGGCTGCCGGTGCCATAGAGATAGTAGGTGCCATCTGTAAACAATACATAGGGATCGCCCACTTTTACCGGCAATGGATTGTTGTAAATAGCAGGCTTTGCTTTGGCAGATTGTGCATGCATGGCTGCTGAACAAATGCAGCAAAGCGTGGTCAATAATAAAACGCGTGTGTAGATAATCATAGTAAGCAAGTGTACAGCGAATGTATTGCATTTTGCTGCTGCAAATAAAACTGGGTGCATTTAAAATTGTCGCACCGCTTTCCCCTCTACAATATAGTTGGAGAGGCAATTTAAAGGCCCGCCCGAACGACTTCAGTCGGGCAGGGGTGAGGGAAAAAGGACAGCGACAATATTAAATGCACCCATTAAAACTTCCTGTATGCGCTTACGCTTCCTGCAGCGTTGCCTGCTTTTTCTTTTTCCTGCTGTTGTTCATCATCCGCTTTCGGTGCTGCAAACCCCATTCCCGCATTTTTTCAATAATACTGTCCAGGCTCTCACTGTATTTGGTAAGCGCATATTCAACCGTAACCGGTGAAGTGGCATATACCGTGCGGGTAACAAACTCATTCAGCTCCAGCTCCTTTAATTCTTTGGAAAGTATTTTGGGTGTAATTTCTTCCAGCGAACGTTGTAAATCTTTAAAACGAAGGGGACCAGCACTGAGCGCCACAATGATGGGTAATTTCCATTTGCCGCTCAATACATACAGGGTATCGCGTATAGCGCCGATACTTTGCTGGCAAGCTTCTGATTTCTGTCCTTCCGGGTGCGCATGTTTCATGACTGATTGATTTTTAACTACTATCCAAAAGGATAC
>JANPGT010000332.1:0-2240 GCA_031424135.1 Chitinophagaceae bacterium | reverse complement strand
ATTTGCTGATGGCTCCGGGTGGGAAGAGGTATATAGAATTCTGACCCGAAAGGGCTATAGCGTTACCATTGTTCAGAACCCTTTGACTTCCCTGGATGATGATGTGGCTGCTACCAACCATGCTTTGGACAGGCAGCAGGGGAACGTTGTACTTGTCGGACATTCTTGGGGTGGTACTGTCATTACCCAGGCCGGAGTGTCTCCGAAAGTTGTAAGCCTGGTCTACATCGCGGCCTTTCAGCCTGAAGTGGGGGAGACGACGGGTGAATTGGCTGCCTCGGAACCGGCGGCTAAAGAGAATGGCATTCTTCTTCCTGATGAGAATGGATTAATATATTATTCAAAAGAAAAATTCCACGCAGGATTTGCCGCTGATTTAAGCAAGGAGAAAGCGGATTTTATGTACGATTCCCAGGGGGCTATCGCCGTAAAATGCTTTACTACTCCGGTGACCGTTGCAGCCTGGAAAATGAAACCGAGTTATGCAGTAGTGGCGATGGAAGATAAAAGCATTAATCCTGTCATAGAGCGGAAAATGTACAAGCGTGCCGGCTCCAGGGTTACAGAAATCAAAGGGAGTCACGCGGTATTCATGTCACAGGCAAAAAAGGTTGCGGAGGTGATAGAGGCAGCAGCTATGGGCGAATCGAAATAGTATGTGGGCATGCAAAAGGGGCATGCAGGGATGATCAGGTGGGGCTCACAAACGAATATGACACATAGCAAAACTTGGAGTGCCTGCAGGGACGTCTGGGATCTTACGGATGGGGGAGGCGAGGCCTCTTCTGGTAAATGTTAATTTGATGTTTATCCATTGTGCAATTAATTAAAATGAAAATTTATGAGTATGGTAAAAACTGCAAAGCCCATGGGGATTGCCGATTATTTGACAGATCCGCATCTCGACAGCCATGTAAGATCATTTTTGCAAACATTGAATGGAAGCGGGGGCCCACCTCTTGAAACAATGCCGCCAATCGATGCCCGCAAGGTACTTGCGTCAGCCCAGGCTTCGGTAACAGTTGATATGTCTGGAATAGAAGTTTCGGAAAAGACAATTATTACGGGGGGGTACACGATACCGCTTCATATTGTAAGGCCAAAAGGACAGAACGGAATTTTGCCTGTATTCATTTTTATTCATGGTGGAGGATGGGTTTTGGGTGATTTCCCAACTCACCAGCGGATGGTACGGGATTTAGTGGTTCTTTCAGGGGCAGTGGCTGTATTTGTAAATTACACCCGCACTCCTGATGCAGTTTATCCACGTGCTATCAACGAGATCTTTGCTGCTACACAATGGGTGGCAGAGCATGGTGCAGAAATCAATGTTGACGGTAAACGGCTAGCTGTAGCGGGAAACAGTGTGGGAGGAAATATGACGACGGTCACCGCGTTGATGGCAAAGGCCAATGGCGGACCGGACATTAAATTTCAACTAATGATGTGGCCAATCGTGGATGCTGATTTTGAAACGGCCTCCTACAGGCTTTTTGGTGAAGATCGCTTTCTGACCACTTCATTAATGAAGTGGATGTACGATATGTATATCAAGGATCCGGAAAAACGTAAGGATATATATGCATCGCCGCTGCGGGCAGGCCTTATTGAATTAAGGGGATTGCCACCTGCGCTGATCCAGGTGGCCGAAAACGATGTGTTGCGTGATGAAGGTGAAGCCTACGGCAGGAAATTGGATGAAGCCGGTGTGCCGGTAACAACTATACGTTATAATGGAATGATTCACGACTTCGGTTTGTTGAATGGTTTGGCAAAAGTGCCTGCGGTAAAATCGTTGTTTGTTCATGCTGCTGCTGAGCTTAGAAAATACCTTGCGTAGCATTTCAGGTGCTTTAGTAATCGCTCAGTGAAAAAACCGCTGCTTATGTTGAGCGATGCGCCGTAAGCTTATGGTATAGACCATTCTGCCACAAAGGAATAAGGGATGATAGTGGTGACCGGCCTGGAAACAGGGCAGTAATTTTTTCTGCAAATGAAAAACCGAAAAAAGCCAGTTTATTGTTTTAGCAGCTGTAGTATAAGTTTTCTTTAATGGTCTGAGTCCGGTAGCAAAGCAAGTAAGCATCCGTGGCAGCTTTTGGAACTGGTTTTTTTCTTTAAATTATAAAATTCAATGTAAAAATAAGACGCTGCATGGAAAAAAGAACAGTCCTCAACGCTATATATATTGGAGGACCTACCGTTATACTGGAAATAGGAGGATTGCGGTTGATGACCGA
>JANPGT010000331.1:0-1916 GCA_031424135.1 Chitinophagaceae bacterium | reverse complement strand
CCCCATGCAGGACGCGATGGACTAATATATCGAGTATAAAATATTTTTATACTGCCTGGCTACCGGGACTGTCCTTTTTGCCAATGCGGGGTGTAAGAAGTTTTTAGTACAATAACCAAGAACGCGTTTGTGCTCTCTTTTTTTACAACGGCATATGATATCCAGAGTGGGGTGCCGTCATCTAGAAAATGTCAAATTAATGGAGTTAAGTACACCGGCCAATAAAAAATTATTAATAATCTTTTAATTACCTGCAATTATATGTCGCAGTATAGCTGTAGCCAAAGTTTTTACTTCAAATGAACCACCGATGAAAACAGCCGTGGACAGTCCTGATGGTTTGCCGGTTATCTTAAAATACTTTGATGTTTTTCAGACGGGGAAGCCCGGCACTAAGTGTATTCATCCCATTATATATTTTGCCAATCACTACCATTTGCAGAATAAATGCTCCATCTTTACCCGCAACTCCTTCTATTCTGGTTTCTTAAAAAATCCAACACCATTTATGAAAACATTTCTTTTTTTTATTATCGTTGCGCTGATTGCCGCAGGTACCTGGTACTATTTTTTCAACGACAGGCAAAACGCTGCCCCTTTGGTGACAAACACGACCGATACCCTTGTCATCGTTAAAGAATCAATCATTAACGCAAATACATTTGATACCATACCTGTTGGTTTTTACCAGGGTATGCTGCCCTGTAAAAATTGCGAAGGTATTCAACGCACAATAATATTTTCCGCCGCATACCAGTATAAAATGGAAGAATTGTACTGGGGTAAAGGAACACAGGCAAGAATAACATCCGGCACCTGGGAGAAAGAACATGGAAAGTATATTCTTTACAGTGGTGCCAAAGCAGTAGCTGAATATAAACTGGTAAAAGATAGTCTCATCAATACGAAGAACAACGGTACCGTCATTCCTGATTCAATGTCGGCTCAAAACGTATTGTTTAAGAAAAATACAGCGCCTGAAAATGCTTCCTGGAAGAAGCGGAAGGCAGAAGGTATTGACATCATTGGCAACGGCAGCGATCCTTTCTGGAACATAGAAATAGACAGGGAGAAATTGATATTATTCAAATTTTCAGTGAATGAACAACCTGTAATTGTTCCAATAGAAATGCCGTTTGTTTCAAGGGACAGCACGGTTTATGCTGTCCACACCGAATCAGGTGAAATATTAAGAATAGCCATTCTTTCTAAATTTTGTAACGATGGTGTCAGTGATCACGTCTATGAATACCAAATGAATGCTGCTTATAAGGGCCGGCAATACAAAGGATGTGCGGTTATACTGAATCCGGACAACCGTGATTAAACACGGTTGCCAGGAAATCGCCACGCTGGATCCGGCATCCGGGGAAATGCAAAAGAAAGTTACCTGTTCAGGCGGAAGCCCGGATACCCGGAAACAAATACCATTTTCCGGGTGCTCAATATTGATAGCATGGGGCATATGAGGTAGTGGAAATAAATTTGCTAATTTTATCAGCACTTTTATATTTGTATTCTGCATCCATTTCCCGGTAAAATGTGTGGCACCGGTATTATCTGTTTCTCTGCCCCGGCCTCAGGATTTTTTATTTTTGTAATTAGCATCAGGTTCTCTGTCAGTTTTAAGTAAATGTTCATGGTGAAAATTTTATTTAACTGTATAAAACCGGCATGTATGACAATATCAGTCTTCATTGAGCTGTCAGCGGACAAAAAGCGATCAACAGTATTGAAACAGGGAGCGCCAGTGGCAAAATGGACAGATCAATACTACACGGTATTCCTTTTTCAGCTTTCTCACTTTTACGTAGAAACTTATTGTTGTAAAGAAACAAAAGATATACATGAATTCAGAATTATTCATAGTGCTGAATATCTGGCGCGCTACCTGGATCAAATCTCCATAAACGGGC
>JANPGT010000330.1:0-4391 GCA_031424135.1 Chitinophagaceae bacterium | reverse complement strand
GACTACACTACATCTGCCCTGAATACCATTACGAAGGGTACCCATGAAATAGTGCTGGGCTTTTTGCTGGGCAATAAATACGGCGACTGGTGCCCGAGGAATGTTTGGTAAGAAATAGTTCGTAGTTTTTAGTTCTTAGTTCTTAGTTCGTTTGCCTAAAATGTTTGACATTGCCGCAAAGGACTTCGCCCTTTGCTGGTATATGTCGCCCCTTCAGGGCTTGGGTAACGTTATATGAACTGTTATGTTTTTTGGAGATGGGGATAGCCCTGAAAGGGTGACATCTCCAAAGCGCAGGGTGAAGCCCTGCGCGGTCAGCCGACACCATTATCTTTTTCTACCCATATAGCAAGACCTTATTTATTTTTCTTCGTGTTCGCTGCGTGTAACCTGGTTAGACTTCCGCCAATGCGGATTTAACCAATTTTTCTGTACAACCAGCCCGGCAGCACTTTGATTAACTGGGCTATCAGCCACCATCGGCGTGTAATGTACACACGGAATTTTCTTTTTTCAATGGCCCTGTATATCTGCCGGGCTGCTTTTCCCGGACTAGCTTCCCAGAAACGGCCGGGACCTTTAGCCATGGGTGTTTTTACGAAGCCGGGTTGAATATCTGTGATGGCTATAGGCAGTTTCGCTTTTTTTGCTTTCATGAAAAGTCCTTCCATATAATTACTCATAAAAGCCTTGCTGGCACTGTAAGCAGGTGCTAAATGATTGCCACCAAGGGAAGCAATGGATGAGGTAGCGGCAATCTGGCCATATCCTTGTTTTGCAAAATAATTATAAACGTAATTGATCATTTCTGCAAACCCGTTTACATTGGTGAGCACCGTGGTTTTATCAATTGACCAGTTCAGATCATCGCTGATGTCTCCATAACCGGCGTTGTAAATGAATAGATCCATTCCGCCCAGTATTTCTATCATTTTTTGCAGATGGAATATATTGTCACTGCCCATTACATCAAAAACGGCTGTTTCAGTTTGTTCCGGGAAGCTGCTTTTTATTTCGGTCAGCAATGCGGCACGCCTGCCGGTAATGCCTGCCTGGTGACCCGCCTGCAGATACAATAACGCGAGTTCTTTACCGATGCCGGAACTGGCCCCGATAATGATGATTTTTTTATTTGAAGAAGACATCATAGGCAAAGCGTATTATGGTACCTGTTACTACCACCAGAAAAAGAATGCGTATAAATGCATTCCCTTTCAACAGTGCCAGTCGGGCGCCCAGCAACCCGCCCACACCGTTGCACACGGCCATTGGCAGGGCAATGGTATAAATGATTTTTCCGCTGGCTGCAAAGAAAACAATGGAACCCAGGTTGGTGGCCAGGTTTACAAACTTTGCGTGGGCGCTGGCCCGCAGAAAATCAAAACCCAGTAAAGTGATAAAAGATAAAACCAGAAAACTGCCGGCGCCGGGACCAATAAAGCCATCATAAAAGCCAATTACCAGGCTGATGAGTACCGCATACCATCCCTGTCTTTTTACAGAATGAGTTTTCTCCGTATGGTTACCAAAATTCTTATTGCTCCAGGTATACATTGCTACCCCAATCAGCACTATCAGCAGCAGTGGTTTCATAAAACTATTGCTTACCACCGTTAGCAGTTTGGAGCCCGCAAAAGCAGCGATAAAAGCGATACCCATCATCAGTCCCAGTTGCTTATAATTAAACTTAACTCTTTTGGCATATTGGGCAGCGGCAAAAAAAGTTCCGGTAAATGCGGGTATTTTCAATGTGCCAATGACGGTGGCTACGGGGTATTGTGGCAGCAGTATCAATCCCGAGGGTGTTTGTATTAAGCCGCCACCACCCACAATGGCATCAATAAAACCCGCGGTGAAAGCTGCTATGCAGAGTAGTATAATTTCAGTCGTCATACCGGTTTTGCAGTTTTTCGGGTGATATTGGCAATGACCAATCCACCAATGACCAGCAGGCCGCTGATTAAATGTATGTTGGAAAAAGTTTCTCCTAAAAACAGTACGGCTTCAATGGTGCTGAACACCGGAATGAGGTTGCCAAACAGGGCGGTGCCGGCGGCGCCCAATCTTTCAATAGAAGCGTTCCAGCAGAAAAAGGCGATGATGGAATTGCCGATGCCCAGGTAAAGAATAATGTAAAACATATTGGGCGTCCATTGAACTGCGGGGCTGTGCATCGTTTCAAAAATATAAAAAGGCAGCAGGCAGAGCGAGCCCAGTGTGAAAATAACCGCCAGGAAAGCAATGGGAGAGATACCTGCCGGTTTTCTCCGTACCAGCGTGTTGTAAATCGCGAACGTAAAAGCGCTGATCAGTACCAGCACATCGCCTTTGCCAAAATGAAAATTGGCCAGTTTTTGCAGGCTCCCCTGGCAGAGCAGGTAGAGTATGCCGGTAATGCAGATAACCATTCCCGCTATACGATACCTGCTGATGGATTCCTTTAAAAAAATGGCTGCCATAAACGTGGCAAAAACGGGTGCCGAAGTAGTGCCGATCAATGCCAGGTTAATGGCAGAAGTATAATGACCACCCAGGTAAATAAAGGTGTTGAAGATGCTGACGCCGGTAAGGGCTGTCCAGAAAATATAGCTTTTGTTTTTTAGAATGATCTCTTTTTGCGCACGGATTCTTTTGAAAGCAAATGGCAGAATACACACGGAGGCCATCGACCAGCGGTAAAAAGCCAGGCTAAAGGGCGGCAATTGTTTGGCAATACCTTTTGCAATAACATAATTACCCGACCAGATAATAACGGTGAGCAGCGCAAGCCCTATGCCGGCGTAGGTTTGTTTTTCTCTATTACTCAAAGCAATTGTTTAGGGATTAGAAATGGGGAATTTGGAATTAGGGAGAGAGGCAAAGTAATTTCATGTTTCAAACGCAATATTGAGATTTGTTTAGCATCAGACTAAAAGCCATGGCAAACGCCCAATTCCAAATTCCCATTCCCCAATTCCCAAATCAGCGGTGTGCGAAATCCATTTCAAAATCGCCCTTCATGCGCTCCATCGGCGGGTTGAAATAGCCATATTTTACATTGGGAAATTCCTCCTGGATCAGTTCCTGCAATTGTTTCACGCCCATGCACTCGCCGGTATCTGTAACACCAATTTTACCGAGATACCAATCCGGGTCAATATTGAAATTGCGCCACTGTATCATAGACAGCTCCGTTTCCCTGATGAGCTTTCTCAATGCTTCGTATTCTTCAATGCTGTCGGTCATGCCCGGGAATACAAAATAATTGATACTGCTCCAGCCACCAAAACTGCGCATCACTTTCAGGCTTTCCACAATGTCTTCAAACTGGTAATTATTGGGGCGGTAGTAGGCTTCATAAATATTTTTTCGGGCAGAATTGGTGCTTACGCGGATGCTGTTCAATCCAGCTTCGCACAATGCTTTCACCGCATCGGGTTTAGAACCATTGGTATTGATATTGATGCTGCCGCGGGACGTGTGCTTGCGCATTTCAATGATGGATTCGCGGATGGTTTCCCACATCAGCAGGGGTTCGCCTTCGCAGCCCTGGCCAAAAGAAACAATGGGATAGGGCGCCGACACCAGGTGTGGTACCGTAAACTCCACAATTTCTGCGGCCGTGGGCTTGAATGTAAGCCTGTCCTGTGTAGAAGGAATGGTTTCTTCCTGGGGCTGAAAAGAGATGCATCCAATACAATTGGCATTGCAGGCCGGAGAAGTAGGGATGGGGCATTCCCATCTTGACAAGGAAAGATTTCTTGCAGCCGGGCATTTATAGGTAAGACAGCAGTTTTCCATCAGGTGTTTTACCAGGCGGTTATGCGGGTAGGCTTCCAGCAGGTGCTGGGTACCGGATGTAATTTTCGCATCATCATAACCGGCAGATTCCTGGCGTACGTCCTGCTCAATTCTTACTGCAGGTACATAAAATTTATCATCGTGCCATCCGGCGGCGGTATAGCAAAACAGTGGCAGGGTAGGTGCGTCCGGGGTGCTTTCGTAAGCGGCAATGTAAAGGCCGGTATGCGCAGGCGGAATAAAAGCTGCTACGGCCCATCCTTTTTCGCAGAGCCGCATATCGCCCGTTTCCACGTCAATGCCAATGCCATGCCTTCCGGGCAATTCGTATAAAGAGCCCCCTTCTGGCAGTTCTATCCAATCACCCGGTTCTATGGGATAGGCATCCCAGCCGCTGCGGCCGGTGGCATACAAAGTATCGTCTTCAAAAATATTTCCCTTGCCGTCTGAGTAGAGGATGTACGGTGTCATGTACCTATTAGCTTTTAACTATTAGCTTTTAGCCGTTTGCCCTACTAATGGCTAAAAGCTAACAGCTAATGGCTGGTTTTCAAATAATGCCTGCAAAATTCGTGAATTTGATCCAGTTCTTCGAATTGAAGATTTTGGCG
>JANPGT010000329.1:0-3128 GCA_031424135.1 Chitinophagaceae bacterium | reverse complement strand
AAGAGCCCGGCCGACCGCAATATGCCCATCGACCTTTTTTTTATTTCACTGGCTGAAGTGCACCAGGCACACGCTATAGGTGTTGTATTGTCCGGCACGGCCACAGATGGCACACTTGGTCTGAAAGCTATTAAAGATCATGGCGGTATTACTTTTGCGCAGGATGAAGCATCGGCCGCTTATGATGGTATGCCCAACAGCGCGGTACAGGCAGGGGTGGTTGACTTTATACTGCCGCCGGAAAAAATTCCGCAGAAACTGATGGAGGTGACCAAAATCATCGGCCCTGCACTGGCCGGAGATGAAGTTTTGCCATTGGGTGATGAAGATGTGTTTAAGCAGATTCTTACCCTGCTGCGCATTCGCAAAGGCACTGATTTTACCTACTACAAACAAACCACCATACGCAGAAGAATACTGCGCAGGATGGCCATTAATAAAAATGAAACCCCTGCCGGGTATCTTACTCACCTGCGGGAAAATAAACCGGAACAGGATGTGCTATACCAGGATTTGCTGATACCGGTTACCAGTTTTTTCAGGGACGAAAAGGTCTTTAACAACCTGTGCGAAGCTGTTTTTCCAGCCATCGTTAAAAATAAAGCGGCGGGCGAAACCATCCGCGTTTGGGTAGCGGGTTGCAGCACAGGGGAAGAAGCCTATTCCATTGCTATTTGTATAAAAGAATTTTTGGCGGACTACCCGGGTCTGGATGTTTTGTCGGGACTGCCGTCAGTAACGGGCGTAGATAAGGTGCAGGTGTTTGCCACCGATATCAGTGAGCCGGCGATTGTAAAAGCACGCAGTGGCATCTATTCAAAAATGGAATTGGCCAATGTGTCTCTGCAGCGTCTTTCCACTTTTTTTACAAAGAATAACGGCAGCTACCAGGTAAACAGGCATATAAGAGACATGTGTGTGTTTGCCATCCATAATTTTTTAAAAGACCCTCCTTTTGGCAAGATGGACTTAATCAGTTGCCGTAATGTGCTTATCTATATGGAGCCCTATCTTCAAAAAAAAGCACTCACTACCTTTCACTATGCGCTGAACGAAAAAGGGTTTTTATTACTGGGCAAGTCGGAAACGACCGGTGGAGTACCCGATCTCTTTGCGCCGGCCGGGAAAAATGACAAACTTTTTACCCGTAAGAATGTGCCCAGCAGGTTTATGCATATCAGCAGCCTGCGCAGTGAGAAGAGCTTTGCTGTATTAAACAGCCAGGCCGGCACTGAGAGTAAACGCACTGATTTTCAGAAAACAGCTGATGATATTATTCTCAGTAAGTACACACCTGCGGGTGTGGTGGTAAATGAGGCAATGGATATCGTGCATTTCAGGGGCAGCACAGGCAATTACCTGCAGCAGCCAACCGGTAAACCAAGTTGGAATTTATTGAAGATGGCCAAAGATGGATTGGCCTTTGAACTGCGGAATATTTTGCACAAGGCAAAAAAGAACAATGCGTCGGTCACCAAAGAAAATATACCACTGGAGATCAATGGCTACACGGAGAAAATTTCCATTGAGGCCATGCCATTGCCCAATATTATTGAACCGCATTACCTCGTACTTTTTCACGATAATATAGTCCTTCCCGTGGCCAAACCTACGGCAGCCAGGGCAAAGGGCGCTGCTAAAAAAGATAGTGGCGATAAAGACCTGCGCATACAGCAGCTTGAACAGGAGCTGGCGCAGGCAAGGGAAGATATGCGCAGCATTACTGAAGAGCAGGAAGCCGCTAATGAAGAATTGCAGAGTGCCAATGAAGAATTGCTGAGCAGCAGCGAAGAATTGCAGAGCCTTAATGAAGAAATGGAAACCAGTAAGGAAGAGTTGCAGAGTACCAACGAAGAACTGATGGTGGTGAACCACGAAATGATCAGTCTAAATGAACAGGTAACCATTGCAAGAGATTACGCAGAAGGTATTGTAAATAATACCCGCGAACCGCTGTTGGTACTGGACAGCAAACTACGGGTAAAGACCGCCAATAAAGCATTTTATAAAACCTTCCGTTTAAGTGAGAAGGAAACAGAGGGTGTATTGATTTATGAGCTGGCCAATAAACAATGGGATATTCCCGCCATCAGGCTCCTGCTGGAAAAAAAGCTTCGGGAGAAGCCAGTGGTGGAAGATTTTGAGCTTGTACATACTTTTTTTACTGCCGGGCAGATGGTAATGTTATTGAATGCCCGGGAGGTGGCAAATAAGCCCGGTGCAGAGAAGCTGGTATTACTGGCCATTGAAGACATTACTGACAGGAAAAAATTTGAAGCCAACGAAAAAGAGCTCCTCCACAGGTTTCAAAGCCTGGTGATGCAGGCCCCGGTGGCCATCCTGGTGTTAAAAGGCAGTAAGTATATAGTTGAGCTGGCCAATGAATTCTACTTGCAGATTATTGAAAGAAATGCAGGCATTATCGGCCAACCTTTTTTTGAAGTATTGCCTGCGCTCAAAGCGCAGGGGATAGAAGAATTGCTGGGTAATGTAATGAGCACCGGTAAGCCCCTGTATGGCAATGAGCAGGAGATTGTTATGACCAGGCACAATGTGACCAAAAACTGTTTTTTTAACTTTGTTTATCAGCCCATACTGAATGAAACAAAAACGGTCGGTGGTATTATAGTTGTCGTGACCGAAGTAACTGACCAGGTAATAGCCCGCAAAAGAATGGAAGCGCAGGCCAATATGGTGAAGGATCTGCTGAAGACTGCCCCGGGTTTTATATGCACATTGACAGGGCCAGACCATGTATATGACCTGGTAAATGACCGCTACCAGCAATTGTTTGGCAAGCGCAAAATCAGGGGGAAAAAAATACTGGAAGCGCTTCCGGAACTGGTAGGGCAGGGCTTTGATACCCTGCTTGATAAAGTCTATAACACGGGCGAACCTTATGTGGGCATTGATATTCCTATTGTAATGGGCAGGGAGGAAAATGCTGTTCCTGAAACCGGCTATTTTAATTTCAGTTACCAGCCAATGTACGACGACAGCAATAAAATATATTCGATATTGGTTTTTGGGTATGAAGTAACAGCGGAGGTAGTGGCAAAAAATAAGATACTGGAAATTATTCAAACACACGAAAAAGAACTACTGGATAAAATCGATACCCGCACTAT
>JANPGT010000328.1:0-6320 GCA_031424135.1 Chitinophagaceae bacterium | reverse complement strand
GTAGGTTACCGTAGTCTGCCAGCTGTAAAGCATCGACTGTGATCCTGGCAATCCGGGTAACTTTTTTATCTTGTGCCATAATGTTGCAACTGGTTGCAAGCAGCATACCCGCGAGAATTATTTTTTTCATATTGGTAGATTTTAGATCGGTTATAAAATATGATTCACACCGGTAATGTTATCTAACGTTTGTCTATAAACAACAGACGGCAAAATTACGCCGTTAGTTTGGCTTACTGATTCCCAGGTTCTCGTTTTTATACAAATCCGGGTCTTTTACAATGGTGGCAATGAATGCAGCAATGCTTTTTCTTGAAATGGCTGTCCCTTTCTCCTGCGCGCCTTTTTGCGTAATGGCATAGCCCGAGTCATTTGCATTGGTGAACCAATCAGGTCTTAGAATGGTATATTCCAGCGTGGACGCTTCAATTACATCAGCCAGTTTCCTGTATGGTAGCAAAATTGATTTTGCCGTGTTTCATAAATGCCGATGGAACTGATGGCAATGATTCTTTTACACCGTTTTCTTTCATTGCACGAACAATGTTTTTTGTCATCACTTCAAGAAAAGCTCCGGTTCCTGCTGATTCCTGTACAACCCAGTCCAGGCCGGTAAGCCGCGTCAATGTTATGTTTCCCTTTACCCAGTATACGGGACTTGCCACTGGGTGCACTATTTCCGCTTTTTCTTTTTTCAGTTGCTTTTGCAAAGCCGGATGCCGTTGAAAACATTGATGAACTGCTGAGTAAAGTGCCCGCTTTCAGAAATTTCTTCTATTGTTGGTTTCCATTTTTTTGTAGTTAATGATTATTTACCTACCCTGTTTTGAAGATTTGCCGGATAGCGGTCTCCCTGCACAGGGATAGCTGAAAATGCTGCGTCGATTTCGCTGATATCGGTTTGTGACAGTTCAATGTCCGCAGCACCGATGTTTTCTTTCAAACGGTGCAATTTTGTTGTGCCGGGGATAGGAGCTATCCATGGCTTTTGTGCCAGCAACCAGCCCAATGCAATTTGTGGCGGTGTTGCATTTTTACCGTTTGCAATGTCTTTCAGCAAATCAACCAATACCTGGTTGGCTTTCCTGTTTTCTTCAGAAAAACGGGGAACGATGTTGCGGAAATCGGTACTGTCGAATTGTGTATTTTCATTAATGGCACCTGTTAGAAATCCCTTTCCCAATGGACTGAACGGAACAAAGCCAATTCCTAATGCTTCCAGGGTGGGCAAAATTTCCTTTTCGGGTTCCCGCCACCAAAGCGAGTATTCGCTTTGCAATGCTGTTACTGGTTGCACTGCATGTGCTTTTCTGATTGACTGAATGCCTGCTTCTGAAAGCCCAAAGTGTCTTACTTTTCCTTCCGCAATTAAATCTTTTACTGTGCCGGCTACATCTTCCATTGGCGTATTGGGGTCTACCCTGTGCTGGTAAAACAAATCAATGGTATCTGTTTTTAAACGCCTCAACGACTCTTCTGCCACCGCCCTGATGCGCTCTGGATGACTGTCTTGTCCTTTTTTTGAGTCGCCGTCTTTAAATCCAAACTTTGTAGCAATAACCACCTCTTTGCGAAAAGGGGCTACCGCCTCACCCAGCCATTCTTCATTTTCCCTTCCATACGCTTCTGCGGTATCAAAGAATGTGACGCCCTGCTCGTATGCCGATCTGATTAATGTAATAGCGGCTACTTTAGCGGTAGCAGGGCCATAACCAAAGCTTAATCCCATACAGCCCAGCCCCAGTGCAGATACCTCTAATCCACTTGTGCCCAATACTCGTTTTTTCATTGTAAATAGATTGATGGTAAATAAAATTTAGGTGCATTTGCCAAGACAGAACAAAGGTGAGACCTAAAAAGAAATTTATCTGTATACGGGTTACTGATTTTCATACCAAAATTACTGATACCGGTTACAGGGTAGTAGCGTGTGTGGCAGAAAGTTTAGATTTGTACATGTAAATCAAATGTTCTGGACGAAATAGTAAAACTTGAAACGGTAGCTGCCTACAATACCATGCGGGGCGTGAAAACATTGCATCCGTTGGTGACGGTGCTGGATTTGTCCAAAGCCATTCCGATGCCGGCGAAAACTTTCAATTTTGGATTGTATGCAGTATATCTTAAGGAGTTGAATTGCGGAGAAATAAAGTACGGCAGGGGAAATTATGACTACCAGGAAGGAACGTTGGTGTTTGTTGCTCCCGGACAGGTATTGGCTGTACAGAAAGGAGTAAAGACGTTTGAGCCAAAGGGCTGGGCATTATTATTTCATCCGGACTTATTAAAAGGTACAGCACTGGGCAAGCAAATTCACAATTACTCTTTTTTTTCTTATGATGTAAATGAGGCATTGCATTTATCGGACCAGGAGCGCCAGCTGGTGCTGGATTGCTTTGGGAAAATTGAATACGAATTGCGGCATGCTATTGACAAGCATAGCAAAACACTGATTACTTCCAATATAGAATTATTCCTGAATTATTGCACCCGCTTTTACGACCGCCAGTTTATTACGAGAGACAACGCCAACAAAGGCATTTTGGAGAAGTTTGAGGAGCTGCTGAATGGCTATTTTTTATCGGAAAAACCGTCTCATACCGGCTTGCCCTCTGTTGCTTATTGTGCTGATGCATTAAATTTATCGCCCAATTATTTTGGAGACCTGATTAAAAAAGAAACAGGGAAGTCTGCACAGGAATACCTACAGGCTGCAATAATTGAAGTTGCTAAAGAAAGGATATTTGACATTGATAAATCTGTAAGCCAGGTAGCTTATGAGCTTGGCTTTAAATATCCGCAGCATTTTACCAGGCTGTTCAAACAAAGGGTCGGCGTGTCGCCCAACGAATACAGAAATTTGAATTGATATACAGCCACCAGCCTGTTTTACAATTTCTGCAAAAAGGTCGCTGAAATCAGATAGTCATTTCAGGAAATGGCTGTTTCCATGTGGTAGTATGTGTAAAAATGGCTTCTGCCTTTTACTATGTTACAATACGCTGCTGCACGATGTCCTGCAACAACTCACTACCAAAGCAATACTTTATTAGCTGGGAACTAAATTTCCCAAAGGATTAATTACTTCGCTGCAATTCTCCCGGGATAGTTAAACAGAACTGAAATTTTTTCGGGGGTATGATAATTGTTATTTACAAAAGGAGAAAATTTATCAACCCATTTTAAAAAATCAGCGTATGGACAGTATCAACATGAACCAGCAGGAGTATACACATGAAAACCTTGTAGCCACGGAAGCCCGGCAAAAAATAAAGGACCTGACGGAAAAGGCACAATCCTGTTTTTTTTGCACGGAAATATCGAGCGGCCAGTCAGTACCGGTTCGCCCCATGAGCATTCAAAAAGTGGATGAAGACGGCACGCTTTGGTTTCTTAGTGCCAATGACAGCCACAAGAATAAAGAGGTAAGTATCAATAACGCTGTCAGGCTGTATTTCCAGGAATCTTCCTACGCCGGGTTTATATATATTGAAGGCAAGGCCTATATTTCCGAAGACCAGCAAAAGATTGATGAACTCTGGAAGCCAATTTTGAAAACATGGTTTACAGAAGGAAGGCAGGATGCCCGTATTTCGGTTATCAAAGTGGTACCTGATAAGGGCTATTACTGGGATACAAAACATGGAAAGATGGTGGCAGGAATCAAAATGCTGATAGGTGCGCTTACAGGGAAAACATTGGATGATTCTATTGAGGGTGAACTCACACCCTGACCAATTATAGCGCGTCGCCACGGATTTCCCGTCAAGAATCATTTTGACTCTTTACATTCAAGGAGTACAGTACCAATGCTTCTTTATTGCGATCTTTTTCATTGGCATCTTTGGGATTTGCTTAAATAAACGCCGGTCGCCACATTTTTGTGGGGATCGGTGTACTATCCTAATTGATATTAAATCTTTCTTAATTTATTTTGCCTGTCTGGGTTTCCTTCAAAAGATTTCAGGGGCATAACGGCAGCATATTGGTTATTAAAAATGTATGGCGCGATGTGTGCCTGAAATTTACCTTAAATGCCTGTAATAAGTGTGAAAAAGTGTTGAATTTTGGATAGTTCAAAAATTCAAATTTTGTAAGCCAATGATTATCACCAATTTGACTGCTTGTTTACGTGCGCCTTCTCGGGCATTGCCGAATCATTTTACTCCATGGTAGTGTTGCCAAATAGAATAATGTCACTTTAATAAATTTTGTCAATTAAAAGTGAATCTTGGCAGAATTTGTAAATATTCCTTCTGTAGATTTTGTTATCACTGAAAAAGTAGTATTTTACCTCTCCCTAAACTAATTACTGCTTTTGATGATGGCCCGATCCGTAGTCTGCATTCTTTTTATTTTTTGCTTTTTTTCTAAAGCTTATAGTCAATCTTGTCCGCCGAATCTTGATTTTGAATCCGGAAATTTTACCAACTGGCAATGTTTTACAGGCAGTACAGACACCGTCGGCGGAAAAAACAGGATGGTACTCAATCCGTCGGCTCCTGCATTTAACAGGCACGAACTTATAGCTGCTTCTGACAATCCCGGTTTAGATCCTTATGGTGGATTTCCAACACTATGTCCTTATGGGGGCAACTTTTCTGTTAAGCTGGGGAATGATGGAACGGGCGCCGAAGCAGAAGCCATTTCGTATACCTTTCAGGTGCCCACTACTGTTGATACTTTTACCTTCACCTATTTTTATGCTGTTGTATTTCAGGATCCTCAACATAGCCTGCCCCAGCAACCGCGTTTTTTTGTGACCGCTTATGATGTTGGAACGGGCGAACTCATTAATTGCGCGTCTTATGACTATGTCGCTACCACTGCCCTCCCGGGTTTCCAGGTATCTGCACAGGATCCTACAGTACTGTTTAAGAATTGGACGCCCACTTCGCTGCAGTTTGCCGGTTTAGGCGGGCATAATGTACGGCTGGAATTTCGCACAGCTGATTGCACCCTTGGGGGGCATTTTGGATACGCTTATATGGATATAGCCAGTGCATGCACAAATATCCTGGCCACTGCGCCGTATTGTATAGAGACAAATTCACTTATTCTTGATGCGCCGTTTGGCTTTGAAACGTACACCTGGTACAACTCGGATTTTACTGCCGTAGTGGGTAGCGGGCAGTCCTTTACTTTAAGCCCACCACCTGTGACCAGCGGTGTTTTTTATGTTGATGTAATTCCTTACCCCGGTTTCGGATGCCGGGATACGTTACAGGCATTTGTTACACCATTGCCGGTGCCCGATACCCCGCAAGCCAGCACTATCGTAAATTATTGCCAGTTCCAGTCCCCTGTATCGATAGCGGCAAAAGCATTGCCGGGGCATCAGTTGCTGTGGTATACATCGGCCACAGGTGGAACAGGGTCTACCATAGCTCCCCGGCCGTTAACCAACACACCTGGCAGTTTTAAATTCTATGTTTCCCAGAAAGCCATATTTGGTTGTGAAGGATTCAGAAAGGAAATTACAGTGAATGTTATCGCAACACCTGTTGTTTCATTCAGCATTAATGATTCCAGGCAGTGCCAAAACGGTAACAGCTTTATTTTTTCGAGCAATTCTACCAATCTGAATAATCCTGGCTATACCTGGGATTTTGGCAATGGACAAACCTATTCATCCACCGATACTTTTTCTGTTTATAACTATTCCACAGCCGGAAATTTTACCGTGAAGCTGAAGGCGGTAAACGCAAAAACCTGTGCAGCAGAAAAAACACAAATAGTGACGGTAGTTCCGAAGCCAGTTGCGTTATTTACCTATCCTTCCGTGCTCTGTGAAAATCAAACACCGGTCTTGTTAACAGACCAATCGTCTGTTCCGTTGGGTGTATCAAGCATTAGCAACTGGTGGTGGAAGATAAATGAAACAGTGGTGCAGGGTCGGCAGCCTGCATCCTTTACCACAGCAGGCGGCCCACTTCCTGTAGCGCTTGTAGTAACAACAGCAGAAGGCTGCGCATCGGATACTAATTTCACAACGCTGAATATAAGTTATCAACCCATTCCTGCATTTGACATACAGGGCCTGTTATGCAATAACGAAATTATCCGTTTTTCAGATCACTCATCGCTGCCGGCCGGTGCAAATAGGGAAATGATTACGAAATGGAATTGGACTTTTGGCAGTTTCACCACCGCTGCTGTTCAAAACCCGTCCTCTTATTTCAATACCGGTACCCACAAAGCGAAGCTTATTGCGGAGACCAATATGGGGTGCAAAAGTGATGCACTGGAGCATAGTTTTACTATCTACCCAAAGCCAACCATAACACTAGGTATCAGCGATTCCTGTGTTTTTGTCCCGG
>JANPGT010000327.1:0-1926 GCA_031424135.1 Chitinophagaceae bacterium | reverse complement strand
AATAAGCCCACCAGCTTCTCCACCAGGGAGGTAATACTGTTATCTGTAGTTCGGCAATTTTATCGCTCCAGATGCCCTGGCTATTGCTACCCTGCACTTTAAAATTGTATTTACCGGGTGGTAAGTGTAAATAAGTTGCTGTACGGCGGGTACCACTTTCTACCCAATCCTTATCTATGCCTATTAATTGATAGCGGTATTTATTCTGACCGGGGGCAGTAAAATCAAGTGACGAAAATTCCAGTGTAAGGATATCCTGAAGGTAAGTAAGCGTAATATTTTTTGACTGTTCAATCGTGCTTTCCAATACATCCGTTTTATCCCCTGGTGATATCGATTGGTTATTGATCAGTATATCTGTAATAAAAACATTGGGCATAAAACCCGTTATCAATATTTGTTTGGGGTTAAAAATATTCAACCCGTTTACGCCGCCAAATGCCAGGTCTCCATTCGGCAATTTCGCATAAGCACCGGTGTTAAATTCATCGTCCTGCAGCCCGTATGCTTTTGTAAAATTCCTGAATACCCAATGGCTGCTGTCTTTGCTGTTATTAGCCAGCAAACAAAAAATACCCTTGTTGGTACTACCCCATATATTATAGGCGTCATCGGGAAGAATACCATACACCACATCATCCGGCAATCCTTCCCTGCTTGTTAAATGAAAAAAATCCCCGGTGCTTTTATTCAGCCGGTTCAGGCCACCGCCCTTTGTACATATCCATAAATATTTATCGGGCTCTGCAGGATCGTCGAGGAAGCAGGAAACATTATTATAGTTTAATGAATTGCGGTTAGTGCTGTTAGTATAAAACCATTTTACAAGTGGAATACTATTCGCTGTATTTTGAAAAACAACTTTTGCAAACCCTTCGGGTGTGCCGATCCACACTACCCCCTGCTTATCCTCGTACAAAGCGGTACAAATAGTTTTTGGCAACATGGGCTTAGCCGCATCAGTATTTATTGTAAAACTATCAACGCTGCCGGATGCAGCATGCATTCGGGTGAACGAACCTCCCAGCCCCGGAAACCATATATATCCCTTACTGTCTTCAAGCATGGGTTGTTTTGCACCCATACTTTTATTGTCGTTGATCCTGGGATATGATACCAGTTTGCCAGAAGCAGGATTGTATTTAAAATATCCTTTGTTGTCACTCTTTATCCAGTAATCACCAGATTTGGATATGATGAAATTGTCTACCTGTGTAAGACCAGGAATGCTACCGAGTGCATTTTTTCTTAGCGAATCATTGATGAGCCTGATCCAGCCATAGGCAAAATCTCCTAAAAAGATATCATCTGCTTTAAGAGGGATGATCCATTTTACACTGGCACCGGGACTTGGAGTCCATGTTTTAAACCTGTTGCCTGCTGAATTGTATTTGCGAAGCCCGTATCCAACAGACCCAGACCAGAGTAGCCCCGAACGGTCGATAATGAATGGGTAACATATTCTTGTTTTGGTTTCCGGTAATGGCTCGTTCCAGTTTACTGTTTTACCGGGCTCGTATTTGTATACGCTATAAAAATACTCTTCCCTGTGATGGTTTTCCCAAAGCTGTTCTTTGGGCTTAAAGACGATATTGCCTGCTGGTGTTTTACTGCTGTCGAATAATGGAAATATATCTTTCCCATCTGACAGGTAAAGATTGCTATTAATTAATTTACTGCTATCCCGGTTCAGGTAACCATCATTAAGCAGTATTCCATTGTTCAGTTTTATGAAATTATTCTTCAGCGCATCAAACCGGTACACAGCTCCATCCATTCCGCCAACCCATATATTCCCATTCTTATCTATTCCTATGCCATAAACGGATGTACCCCCGGGTAGGCTGATCCTGGTTATGGTCGGCGCTGCATTTTTTTCAAAAAAATCTGTAGTGAGTTCAATAATGTTTAACCCTGTTGCATCAG
>JANPGT010000326.1:0-7740 GCA_031424135.1 Chitinophagaceae bacterium | reverse complement strand
TAGTAACACTCATTCTTTCCCGATTTTAAATACCATTTTCCTGATTACCCGGCCCTTATTGTAGTGTATCACGGCGGCTTCTTTAAAAGGGAGTTTTACGGACAAACTGCTGCCTTTCCCGGGTGTGCTTTCTACTTCAATAAAACCCATATGCCTTTGTACAATATGGTGTACATAGCTAAGGCCCAACCCATACCCCTTTGTATTGTGACGATCGCCATCCGGCACCCGGAAAAACTGTTCAAATATTTTTTGCCGGTACTCCGGCGCAATACCCACGCCATTGTCTGTTACTGTAAGTGATAAAAACTGTTCGTGGTCGGTAATATGAATGTCTATTTTTGGATTTTCCCGGCTGTACTTAAGGGCATTGTCCAACAGGTTGTACAGCACACTGGTCATGTGCAGCCTGTCTGCTTCCAGGGTGAAATTACTGCCTGTAGTGATGATTTCAACCGCTGCATGCTGCTTTTCAAACTGCAGTTTCATAGAAGCCACTACTTCATGGGCCAGTGCATCCAGGTCAAAAGGCTCTTTCTGCAGCGCAATTTCTTTGTTTTCATACAGCGATAACTTCAATACTTTGTCTACCAGCAAACCAAGCCGCTGCATCTCGTTGGCAGAAATATCAAGGTATTCCTTTGTACGGGCAGGATCCTGCAGCGCGTTAAAATTTTTCAATGCTTCAATGGCCACGCTAACGGTAGCAATCGGCGTTTTTAATTCATGGGTAATATTACTGATGAAGTCGTTTTTCTGCTGTGTTAGTTTCTGCTGCCTTATTAAATTACGGTACAGTAAAAGAAAGGAGGCAATGGTAACGCCTACCAGCAGCAGGGAAACCAGCACGGGTTGCCACATTTGCTTCATTACATACCAGTTGCTGCTGATAAAATCAAGCTGGTAAATGCGTGGCTTTATAAACCCAACAGACACCCTGTTACCTTCCATATCTGGCAATGTAGTAGTTGCAGCCACAGCTGTATCGGCTACGCTGATGGCAAACGGTACTGCCATTTTTTGTTTAACAAGTGCCTGCCGGTACCGATCGGTTACTTCTTTCAGTGTAATGGAATCCCGTAGTGAATCTACTCCCATCAAGAAATCAAAAACGGGTCCACCGGGCTGGCTCCTGCGAAACTGGTATTGCATATTGCTGTCGTGCCGCTGTTCGCTTTCGCCGGAAGACTTTACCGTAATCACCATGGCAGTCCGGAAGTTCTTCCGCTGCATGGAAGTATCCTTTATCCTTTCCTGCAAAATATTGGTCATGCTTACAATGCCTTCTTTGTCCTGCACACGGATATTGATATTTGAATCCAGGTGAAGCTTGGATGCCTGCAAACGCATAATGGTTTCGCGGAAAAGCAGGTTGGTGCGCACGCTGAAAAGATGCTTTTCTTCGCGGTAATTTTTACGCAGCCAGTACAACTGGAAAAGGCTGATCACCAGTATGGTCATCACCATCAATAAAAGCGGTATCCTCAGTTTACTTGTCATATACCGGGCGGCACTGCTGTTGCCGTAGCTACAAATGTATCTATTTCCCCGAGGTGCAGCAGCACGCTTTAACCTTAATTAACATTAAACCAAGCCCGGTTAACCTTCTTTAGAAAAGGGCTTGTATAGTTTTGGCAAAATCATTCACCATGAAAAAAATCATCATTACCCTTGCCGCCGGCTGTTGCTTCCAGGTAGTAGCCGCCCAGGTAAAAGAGGGCAAAATTATTTATGAACGTACTACCAATATGCACAAAAAACTGCCTCCGGAAAATGAAAATATGAAGGCCATGATACCGGAGTTCAGTAAGGGGAAGCAGCAACTTCTATTCTCCGGCGATGAATCTGTGTTTCTATCTGTGCCGGATGAAGAGGACATCCGCGATCATGCTGGTGAAGAAGGAGGCCGCATTAATATACGCATGAACAGCGGCAGCAATGAAACCTATAAAAACTATGCTACCGAAAAAATAGTAGAGCTGAGAGAGTTGGGTCCTAAAAAATATATTATTGAAGACACACTCAGGAAGATAGCATGGCGGCTCAGCGAAGATACTATGCTGGTAAAAGGATACCATTGCAAAAAAGCCACGGGTAAAAACAGGCAGGGCGATAATATTGTGGCCTGGTACACAGAAGAGATCAGCATACCCAGCGGACCAGAACAATTTGGCGGACTGCCGGGTCTGATACTGCAAATGGATATTGCCGATGGCTGGATTGTATTTATGCCACTTGATATTCAGACGAACATTGGCAAAGCCCTGGTAAAAGCACCCGGCGGCGCTAAAAAAGTAACCCGCCAGGAATTTCAGAAAATGATGGATGAAGCTTTTGGGCCCAGTAACGCCAGCGGACCGCAGATAAGAATCATTACAAGGCAGAATTAAGTTGCCTGCATTTACTGAGAATAAAAAGCCCCGCCATGGGGCTTTCTTATTTAATTGCAATTGGAAGTAACGCTGATCTGTCAACTAAAAGCATACGATCAAATAGCAAGTTTCGGGTTGACTTAAATATATACATCCGCTATTTTAGCTATTGAAACAGCTAAAAGTAATAGTATGCAGGTCGAAAATTGTACAAGTTCCGATATGGATGAAATATTCAGGCTTTACCGGATAGCTTCCGCCTATCAACAATCAAAGCAAACAGTAGTAGTGTGGCCCGATTTTGAAAAGGAGCTTGTTGAAAAAGAAATCCGGGAAAACAGGCAATGGAAATTACTGATCAATAATATAATTGCGTGTATTTGGGCAACTACTTTCTGTGATGAACAAATCTGGGAGGATCGTAACACCGATCCTGCTGTATATATACACCGGATAGCCACCCATCCGGGTTTCAGGGGCAATAAATTTATACTACAGATAGCGGCATGGGCCCGCGAATACGCAAAAATCAACAGTAAGAAATTTGTCCGACTGGATACGCTGGGTAATAATACCCGGCTGATAGATCATTACACAAATGCAGGCTTTAATTTCCTTGGGATGTTTGAATTGAAAAATACCGATGGACTACCGGCACACTACCACAATGTGCCGGCCTGCCTTTTTGAAATGGCATTATAATAGCAGCACCAAAGCTTTCTGCTATCAGCATTACTGGTTTTTTCCCTGTTGTATCACCTGTATATTACTGTTCCTGCTGCCGGGAGCAGCAATATTTTTACCGGCAAAGCGGCTGATATTATAGGTAAAACTCAATTGCCAGAAGCGTTTCAGCACAGTATAAGAAGCATCTTCAATATAGTTCTGGTTGCTGCTGCGGTTTACGCCAATATTCTGGCTGAGTATATCATATACCTGCAGCCGGAATTCACCTTTTTTGTTTTTGAATACCTGTTTGGCAAGACCTGCATTCCATAAAACAGCGGAAAGATTGTAGCCCTGCGCAAGGCCGCTGCGGGTAGTATAGTCTATATCGCTGGCAAAACTGAAACCGCCGGGCAGGTAGAGGTTAATATCGAAGGTATAATGCTGACTCCAGTACTGCAGGTTTTGCTGCTTTTGCAGCGAGTAATTAACGTCATTATAGATAATTTCTGCACCTGCACCCAGGTCCAGCAGTTCTTTATAAGTGTAATTCCAGGTAATTTCCTGTGATGCGCTCCACGAACGGATATTGTTTTTCTGGGCGTTTACAAAACCAATATTGCGGCTGTTGGAGACAGCGCTGTTGAGATTCAATTTACTTTTTATCTTTCGTAAAGGGAATCCCCAGGAAGAATTTGCGCTGATGGTATAGCTGCCATTTACATTTACCGGCTGTGTAATGCGCTGGCCCTGCACACCCAGTTGATCGGCATTTACTATTTTGTTGCCTGTAATACCGGCAGACAGGCCAGCAAAAAAACTGGTATGCCGGTACGGATCAAACGAAATATATTCTGCCTGCAGCCGGTGATAATATTCCTGCTTCAAATCAGGATTACCAATTTTTATGTTCAGTGGATCAGTATTGTCTGTTAAAGGCTGTAGCTGGGTTACAGAAGGCTGGCGTGTAAACGTGTTGTAGACAGCCCGTATGTTCTTATACTGGTTAATATTGTATTGCAGGTTGGCCCTGGGCAGCAAATTCAAAAAGGAACGATCGATGGCGCTATCCTTTGCCATTATATGAAAATGACTTTGCAGGGAAGCCTGCTGTGCCGCCAGGCCAATGGCAAAATTGTATTTTTTTTGCTGGTAACGCCAGTTAACGCCTGGCCGGTGATAACGATAGTCATTGAGAAAATTATTGGATAAAGCCGTATTCAACGCACTGTGTTTGCCGCTAAGTTTATCAAAATCATAGGTGACCCTGTTTGATGTACTGTGTGCAGTACTGAAATTATAATTAAACTCCAGCAGCGATTTCTTTGATAGTGGTTCTGTATAAGACAATACCGCAGCATACGTATTGCTGCCATTAACCTGCTGGTTTACCTGGTTAATGGTATCCGATTGCTGCAGGCCGCCTCCGGGCTGGTAATAATTATTTACTGATTGCAATCCTCCGTGGCTATTGCCGCTGGTTTGGTTAAAAGAAAGATTGGCAGAAATAGTACGTCCTTTTTTGCGGAAGCGGTGCCGGAACAGTGCGCTGTTATTCCAATTGTAGCCATCGCCACTGATAAAAGAACCGGCATCTCCATCATTTAACAGATTGCCCGCAGCCGCTGCCGAGCGGTAACTGCTTTTGACATTGTATTGGGATTGTTGCTGGCTAATCGATGAGGTCAGCTTTATTGAATTAGCCGAATCAATGGTATAGTCGCCCGATAGGTTCAGCCGGTGGCTTTCATTGGTATTGCCTGAACTGTTCTGCCGGCTGGTGTTGAATGCAGTACCGGGCAGCAACCATTGCTGGTAAAGGCTTTCCGTTTTGTCTGTATGCAGACGGTTATAAAAATAACTACTCGTCATATCCATTTTCTTTTGCCAGCTGTTGTTGTAGTTTAGTCCGCCGGCCAGTGTAGTGGTAATGCCCTGGTTATTGGCAGCCCCCTGCACAGGCAAACCCATGCTGTTCATATCCAGCTGCATACCGCCTCCGCCCCGTCCGCCAGCGCCGGGCAAACCACCACTAAAGTTTAAAATATCCATGAATGAAAAGCCCTGCTTGTTGGTGTTGTTGGCCATTCCTATAGCCGACACCTGTCTTTCTTTGTTAAAACTGTTTACATTAAAATTTCCCTGGTACAAACTTTTGTCGCCTGCACCCGCAGTAGCTTTTCCAAAAACACCATTTTTCTTTTCGGGTTTAATAGTAAGGTTGATGGTCTTCTCGCTATTGCCATCATCAAAACCCGTAAAGCGGGATTGATCTGATTTTCTGTCAAACACCTGTATCTTATCAACAGCATCTGCGGGCAGGTTTTTAGTGGCCATTTTTGGATCGTTTCCAAAGAATTCCTTTCCGTCCACCAGCACTTTCTTTACTTCTTCGCCGTTCGATTTTATTTTTCCATCCTTATCAACCTGCACGCCAGGCAATTTTTTCAACAGGTCTTCTACTACTGCATTGGGCCTGGTTTTAAATGAGCCGGCATTGTATTCAAGGGTGTCGTTGCGGATTACTACCGGAGGCTTTTCCTGCGTTACGGTGACCTCTTTCAGCAGGGTGCTTTTATTGCTAATGGCCAGCACGCCAAAATCAAGACCCGGTATTGAAGCATTAATGGTAAATGCGCGGCTGATATTCAGGTAGCCAACATGGGTAACCAGCAAGCGGTAAGATTCATAATCGATATTACGGATTGAAAAAAAGCCATTGCTGTTGGTGCGTGAAAAGCTTACCAGCGAAGAGTCTTTCGCCAGCAAGACAGTAACAGTGGCTCCACTAAGGGGCAGGCCCGTAGAGCTATCTTTTACCATACCTTGTATGCTGCCTTCTTTTTGGGCGTATAGTGTTGGCAGCAGGCAAATGAATGAAACAAGTAGCAGCAGCTGAATTTTCATAGCCAGTTTTTTCAGCTACGAAACTATTCTGCCGGGATAGCAAAACAGGTTAAGGGGGGTTGGTTTAATGTTAACCAAGGTTAATAAATACGGCAGTAAAAGAGATCCGCTACTCATGAACAGGCAAATGCCATTACACCGAAGTGGATGCACTGTCTATTTTATCACAATGCCGCCTGCATCTGTGCGGCCTTTATCGTCTACGCTCAATACAATCTGCCATTTACCTGCTTCATTTTGCAGCACCAGGTCTATATTAACTTTTTGCAGCGGGCCATTTGCGGGCAAGAGGTCAAATTGAATAGTATTGAAAATTTTATCCGAAGAGGGGTTCAGGTAGAGTCCGTTTACAATAAGTGGCTTCTCCCCGGCAGGTTTAATAATGGTGTTCTTTATCTGGTTAAACAATGTTTCATAGCGTGTTTTGGCCGTATTAAAATCCGGGCCGGTATACAGTACAGATTCCCAAATCAGCACCTGGTGCTCTTCGGTAGCCGACTGTATTATGGTAGTTGAAACTGCGCCCGGTATGGAAAGTGTAGATTTATAGGCAGTAGACGCCTTTGATTTATTAATGACTTCGCCCTTAATATTTTTAAACTGGCTGGCATATTCCTGCACAACTCTTTCCAGTGTAAAATTGGTCTGGTTACTGAAAACTCCCTGCCCAAAACCGGGCATACCAATCATAACGATGAACAAAAACAGGGTTATGTTTTTCATACAGGGGCGGATTTAGTGCAAACAAGATACTCACTCAAAACTTGTTAAGAAATAGAAAAAATACGAGGTACATATACATATACACAATAAATACTTGCTGGTATGCGTTATTTTCAGGATCTTCAGTTACCAAACCAAAGCCAATACCATGGAAAAGACCAATATGTACTATGACGTACGTAAAACAATGATACACAAAAACGTGTACCGTCCCTCTTCTAACCTCAGTCGTTTCGCCAGGGTTCTATTCAGCATTATACTGGTTGGACAATCACCGATTCAACACCGCCCTGATTATGGCCGCAGGCCCAAATAACCGCATAACTGACCATTACCATACCAGCACTTACCTCTGAAACCACAAAGTATGTGCTATGGCCCCACTTTTTGTGGGGTCTTTTAGTAGGGAACCGTAGTTTCCATGAACTACGGTTCTTTATTTATTATACCACCACAGGATTATTTAAGCAGCAGCGGCCCGATAACTTCCTTCCAGATTGCATAGCCTTTGGCATTCATGTGCAGCTTGTCGTCCAGGAAAATATCCTGCATGGGCGCTCCATTAGCATCCAGCATTTCTGCATACACGTCTGCAAAAGCTGTTTTTTTATTTTTTTGAAGGAAGGATTTAATCTGCGCATTCACCTCCTTCATTTTAGGAAAGAGCCTGCTGCGGCTGGGACTGGGCTTCAGCGACACAAACAACACGGGTACTTCACCCAGCTGTTTCCTGATCATACCAAACAGGGTGGTAAAACGCGCTACTACCATTGCTGCTGTAACCGTGTCTGAAGCCGCCAAATCGTTCTCTCCGCAATAGATGACAATTTGTTTGGGTTGATATGGGACAATAATATCATTGGCATACCGGATAACGTCGGGCAGGGAGGAACCTCCAAAACCCCGGTTCAAAATAGGATAGCCTGGAAAATATTCCTGTACATCGGTCCATTTGGTAAAAGAAGAACTGCCTACAAACAGGATAGAATGCAGGGCCGGTGGCTGAGCCGCATCCTTTTGCTTAAAAGCCTGTATGTCGTTGTAAAAGGCGGGTTGCTGCGCCAGCAAGCCA
>JANPGT010000325.1:0-1806 GCA_031424135.1 Chitinophagaceae bacterium | reverse complement strand
ATTTATATTGATGACGTAAACCTGCGCACGGTAACAGTTAACCCCAACCTCAAAGCCAGGGGCTTCCTGGTAACACCCAGCCCTACCACCGGCCTTGTAGCAGTGCAATTTTACCCGCAGCCAACAGATGTAAAGGCCATTGCGGTATTCAATATGAGCGGACAAAAAATAGCAGAAACCATTCCCAACGGCCAGTCAAATTATTACACACTCAACATTACACACGCCGCTGCCGGCGCCTATATGGTAAGGGTTGTAATGGGCAATAATGTGGTGGTGAAGAAGATTATTAAGTATTAGGGTGTGAGAGAAACCAGGGGTATAAAAAACAAATGTCGTGTTGTTTTACCAACAGTTATCTGCAATAGACTACCTTTTGTTATTGTATGAAAATTCAAAAAGGCATTTTTACTTTTTTTTTTATTGTTACTGGTTTTATCTCGTACAGCCAGGATAGCAATCGGGAAAAACAGGGACAGTGCAATACCATGCAACAACTGCAGATTCAACTGGCTGCTGTTCCCGGCAGTAAGGAAAAATTTGAATCAGAAAGAAATCGCTTCAATAATTTGGTATCCACCGGCGCTAACCGTGCTAATCAGCCAAGTACGCAAAATGGTAATCGCGCAATAATCATTATACCGGTTGTTTTCCACCTGATTCTCACCAACCATTCCTTAGTTACCGACATCCAGATTCAGGCACAATTAGACACACTAAACAGTGATTTTGCGGGCCTTAACGGAGACTCTGTAAAAATTCCTGTATACTTTAAGCCTTTTTTCGGGAAATCAATTATTCGGTTCTGTCTTGCCAGGCAAACGCCTTCAGGCCAACCAACAACTGGAATAGAACGCATTACAACTCCTGTTGTGCGTGGCGAGAGTGTAAAATATACAGTTGCCGGAGGAGCCGATAGCTGGGATCCTTCCAGCTATCTTAATATCTGGATTTCGGAGTTTGGAACCGGTGATGGTAAAGGTTTTGCCACTTTTCCAGGAACTGGCAAAGACAATGAACAGGGTATTGTAGTGAACTACCGGACACTGCCCGGCGGTTCCTTTCCAGCACATAGTGATGGCAAAACGCTCACCCATGAAATGGGCCATTATTTTAATCTTTATCATATATGGGGCGATGACGGCAGTGGCTGTAACGGTGCTGACTACGTTGACGATACCCCCAACCAGACGGGCCCAACCCTGGAGTGTTATAACGGAATAAAAACAGATAATTGCAGCAGTACAGGCAACGGCATTATGTTCCAGAACTATATGGACTATAGTCCTGATAATTGCCAGGTAATGTTTACGACGCTGCAGACAGCACGTATGGAAAGTGCCTTGCTGATGTACCGAGCTTCACTCTTAACATCAATAGCCTGCCAGACGCCTTCATTCTACAGTATAGATGCACAACTGCGCGCCATTATTCAACCCGGACAACGTATATGCACCAATTCATTTACGCCTTCCATAAACATTCTGAACCGCGGCTTACAGACATTGAATGTACTGACTGTGACCACCGTTCTTGACAACTCCATTTCTTCCAGTTATCAATGGACAGGAACTTTGTTGCAACAGGCTTCAATTGATATTGCTGTTAATGCAGTACAAGTGCCGGAAGGACAACATATACTAAAAATTTACCTGTCTGACCCAAATAATACTACTGACCAGAATACACTTAATGATACCTTGTCGGTTCGTTTCAGTAACAACAGTCCGGTAAGTACTGTAATTGAAAGTTTTGAAGGCATGCAATTTCCACCTGCTGGTTGGGATATTATAAATCCCGGCAGCG
>JANPGT010000324.1:0-7802 GCA_031424135.1 Chitinophagaceae bacterium | reverse complement strand
AAATTTTCTTACCGGGGTAAGCCTGCTGTAAACTGGCTAAGTTAAAGGGCCGGGATTAAACAACACCAAATCATTGTACAGACCCAGTTTGTCGGTAGCTACTTTTTTTGTGCAGCTGGCGGCGGGCATGAATGTGCATGTTTTTATGACGGGCAGGGGTACACCTTATGGTTTGGCAATGGTACCTGTTATTAAAGTAAGTTCTAATTCAACATTGAGTAAGCGTTGGTTCGACCTGATTGATTTTGATGCAGGCCCTATCGCATTCGGAATGAAAACTGTTGAAGAAACGGGATGGGCGCTTTTCCAATTGATACTGGACGTGGCCAGCGGCACAAAAAAAGTAGCTACCGACAAACTGGGTCTGTACAATGATTTGGTGTTGTTTAATCCCGGCCCTTTAACTTAGCCAGTTTACAGCAGGCTTACCCCGGTAAGAAAATTTATCATTTATAATTCATTAAAAAATGTCTTTACCATTAGCACAAATCAGGGCGTCTCTTGAAGATGGTTTATTGTCTTTTCCCATAACAGATTTTGACACCCAGGGTAAATTTAATCCTGCAGGCTATGCGGCGCGCCTTGATTGGTTTGTTACGCACAATGTATCGTCTGTTTTTGTGGCCGGCGGAACAGGTGAATTTTTTTCCTTATCAGAGAATGAATACAGGCAAATTGTAACCGTTACTGCTGAAACAGTGAAGGAAAAAATCCCCATGATTTCGAGCATCGGCAGAAGCATGCCCGATGCTATTGCCTATGCGGGAATAGCGGAAAAAGCAGGTATGAATGCTTTGCTGCTGATGCCGCCTTACCTGACGGAATGCCCGGAAGACGGCACTTATGAATATGCTAAAACAATCATGGACAATACCAGCCTGCCGGTCATCTATTACAACCGTGCAAACGGTGTTTTGAGCAGCCGGTATATTCAAAAGCTGGCTGATAACTGCGATAATTTTATTGCACTCAAAGATGGTACGGGCAATATCCAGGAATTGAATGATACCATTAAATCTGTTGGCAGCCGTTTATCCTATATAGGTGGCGTACCTACCGCTGAAATTATTGCGGAAGCTTATTTGTCAATTGGTGTCAATACCTATTCTTCTGCGGTATTTAATTTTGTGCCTGAACTGGCCAACCTGTTTTATGCAGGTCTAAGAGCCGGCAACAGGGAAAGGGTTACTAAAATTATCAAAGATTTTTTTATTCCTTTTGTCAGGTTGCGCAGCAAAAAGAATGGTTATGCAGTAAGCCTTATAAAAGCAGGCGCAACCATCATCGGCCGCAGTGCAGGAGATACAAGAGCTCCTTTGATGATGCCGCCACCCGAAGACATAGCGGTATTGGAGCAGATCATTCAGCAATCAGCAGCGCTGTTAGGGTGATTGGTTTCTTATAAACAAAAACGCCCCGCAGTTGCAGGGCATTACCTTACAACCAGGCAGGGAAATTATTTTGCTGATGATAATTTGTTTGGCAATGGTAAAGGAAATCAGTGGATGCTCATCCGCATTTCCAGCATGAGGGGTTGGAAACCTGCTTTTTCGTAGGCTTTAATAGCCGCTGTATTCTCTATGTAAACTTCCAGCCGCAGTTCAAATACCTGTTGGGAAGCGGCCCATTTTTTTAAGGCATCAATGATGGCAAGGTTGACGCCTTTGCCGCGGTGAGCAGGATGGGTAAACATAAAGCCCAGGTAGGCGTGTTGCGGGTGTTGCAGGTAATGTTTCGATTTTTCAATACGGGCATAGCCGGAACCAATTACCGCTCCATCCTGTTCTGCTATCAATAATTCAATGTATTCCGCTTTTATCATTTCATACAGATCGTAATAGCGGACTTCGTCCGTTCGCAGGGTGCAGTCATACGGACGCTCTGCGGCAATTACGCCCTGCTCAAACTGCAGCAGGGTTTCCATATCTGCAACAGTGGCTTTTCTAATGCTGATTTGACTCATGTTAACCGTTGGTATTAGTTGGTCCGAACTACTTTTTAATCGTCTGCAAAAAACTGTCAATATCATTGGTCCATGCTGCTTTGTATTGCCGCAGATAGTTTTCATGGCCCGCAAGCGGATATATCTTTAACTGTTTTATACCTGCCAGCCGGGCGAAGATATCTTCTGTTTCCTGCCTGCTTACTTTTTCGTCCTTTTCCCCCCATAGCAATAATACGGGACAATGTACAGATTTTGCATATTCAACGGGCTGGTGCCCAAACGCCCAGAATCCGTTCTGTACGCCACCCCAGAAATCCAGCAGGCCTGCCATCGGAAAACAGGGCACATGCAATGCCCTGAATCTTGCGCAGGTAGTTTGATACATGGTGCCAAAAGGGCATTCAATGATAATGCAGCCGGGCTGCAGCTGGTAATCGTGTATGGCTTTTAAAATGGCTACAGCGCCCATAGAAGTTCCAAAAAGGACGATGTTCTTTTCTCCTTTCTGCTGCAGGTAATCAAAAACTGTTTTTACCTCTTCCGCTTCTTTAACACCGATGGTGGTTTGGTTGCCTTCGGAGCCGCCGCTGCCCATAAAGTCTACCAGAAAGGTGTTGTAGCCAAGTTGTAAAAACTGGTCCGATTTGTCGAGCAGGGAAGATTTTTCCCCGCCATAACCATGAAACAAAATCATCGTGCCTTTTGCATTGGCGGTGGTGATGCTCCAGCACTCAATGCGTTTATTGCTTTGCAGAACTATTGTTGTAAAGTTTTGCGTGGGCAGGACGGTATTGACAGGTCTTGGATTATCTATGCCAAGGAAAAGTGTTTTTATTTTTTCCATGGCGGAAAGTTTGCTGCTGCTCCTGGTTTTTGCAACAACACGCTCTGTAAAATGTGTAAACTTATATGCATGGAAACAGGCAATTATATTCATTAAAATAAAAATGAATGCTATTGTCCAGAGTACACGTTTTGTTAGCCGTTTTGTTTTCATAAAGAGGTTGAGGAAAAATACGGAGATTGGGTATTGCCGACACGATATGGATGGATTTTCTTTACAATGGCATCTTGGTAGCCGTAAGCCCCTTGCTTTGCAGGTAGTCTGCCAGTTCTTTGGCGGTATCTCCGCCTTTTTGCGCATGGTGCAGCAGGGTTAGTCCGTGTGGGCCGCGCGCCGAAAGGTATTGCGGGTACAGCTCCAGGTAAGCTTTCACCAGCGCTGTTTCGCCCAGCATGGTAAGCACAAAGAGATTGGTGCGGGCGCCCAGTCCAATCAGGTGCCGGGCAATTTCTTTATTGCCTACATGGCCGGCACCTTCCAGGGCAGTTTCAAAATCGCCACCGCCCCAGTCGTAAGTGGCATACAGCAGCGTTGGCATTTCTGCCAGCATTTGTTTAACAGCGGTAAAATTGCCGTGACCGGCTATTACAAAATCTTTTACTTTATCAGCAGGCAGCGCAGCTGGCCTTGGCGGTTCCTGTTTGGCCTGTGAAAAATTTACAAGGGGCGTGGAGATAACAGCGCCGGCAGACAACACTGTTTTCAGGAAGAAATGTTTTCTGTTCATGGCAGTTTGTTTTACCAAATGTAGACCGAAGTCAATACCGATTGCTTCATTTTGTATGAATGGCAAATTGTGGGCATCTATTTACCCGTAATCAAATTAAAACTTTTTTCTATTTCATGCAGTTGTTGCCAAACCGGGTGGGTAAAAGGCTGCGGTGATACTTCAAAGAAAACAGCGCCTGCTTTTTTTAATTTGCTGTCTTTTACATGCACAATAATGTGCAGCAGCATGGGCAACTGGGCATGGTAGTCAAGCATGCTGACGGTACCGGTGAACGTGGCCAGGTCTCCAACAGCAGTACTTGTTTTTTTAATGGCAGCCACCGTAGGTATTATTTTGTTGGCAGGAATATTCCTGCTGCTGATATTGCCGGCCAGCAAACCGTTGTAATAAGCCTGCAGGCTGGTTTGCAGTGTGGCTGCGTCTACCGGGTAATTTTCCTGCAGCCACCACAGAAATCCATACGTCCAGTGTTCTTCACTTTTTACATTTCCCCAGCCCGGCGCAAAGCGGATATCTTCTACTCCTTTGAAGGGTATTTGCGGTGCAAAGGCTGGCGGCAGTTCAAAAAGTTCCGTGCTCCAGCCCTGCGGAATCAACAGTTGATAGGGAGGCACCCATGTGCGGGCATCAAAAATGCCCAGGCTTTTTCTTATCCATTGCAGGCATTCCACTTCATCAACAATTGACATGGCAGAAGGGCTGCGGGTGCCGTCACTTCTTACGCCCGGTTGTTTGGCCACCATAAATGCTGCTTCATTATTACCCAGCAGCAGCAAACGTTTAATCAATTCTGCAGCATCCGGTAGTTTGGTATCGTAAAAACTATTGCGCCTGTTTTGCAGCTGCCATTGTATATCCGCATCATAATACAGGCGTACAGGTACTGTTTGCAGGTATTGTTCGTTACCGGTACTGTCTTCAGCGGTATTGAATGGCGATAGATTTTTATAAAGCCCGGGATTCGAATAGATGGTTCCATGTTCTTTGGTCATGGCATCAAGATAATATTTGGCATCCCCTACTGCACCAGGCCAGTAATTTTTTTTGATTTGTTTTTCTGACCAATGCCAGAGCCCAAACAGGTCAACCGGTGCATCAATACCCATCACCGCTTTTGGCTGCAAAGGAAATGCTGCGGGCTTTTCATAACAAAGTTCTGTATACCGCAATGCAATATTGCCTGCTTCACCATAGCCTGCCAGTACAAATTTATCTTTGTCTGCAGCAAATCTTTTCACCACATCTTTCAGCAGATGAGTAAGCCTTTCCACCGCGCTGCTGTCTGCATACAATTTTTGTTTGCAGGAAACGGCAATCGTAAGTACGTCATTTACATACGCCACATTGTGCAGTTTGGTTTCGGGCAATAAACCTTCCGGCGGCAGAAAGCTGGTCAACAGCACCAGTACCCCCTGTATTTTTTTTGACTGTGGCTGAACTGACAGGTAATAGCCGTCTGTGCTGTCTGCCGCATCAAAGTGTATTTTTTCAATATTTTGAGTACGGCCAAAAAAGGGAAGTAAGAACGCAGCTGTTACAAATAAAAATAATGGATAGGGGCGAACAGCAGTTTTTGGGCTATGGCGCATAGTAAAGGTTTTGGCATTTGCAGGCAGGAAGTGAAAATACTTTTATATCTGTGAAGTATTTGTGAAACATGGGATGCGGCCGCCAGCACATTCCACAAAGACTATTTCAATATCCCTTTTATTTCATTCAGTTTAAACAATGCTTCCACGGGGGTGAGGCGGTTGATATCGATACTTTCCAGCATTGTTCTTATTTCATCGAAGGTTTCGGAGTGGGCATCAAAAATAGAGAGCTGTAATTTCTGCGCGGGCATGTTTTTGATCTGCTGTGCTGCGTTGCCGTCTGCATGCGCTTCTTCCAGGTGTTTCAGCATTTCATTGGCACGCTGTATAAGCGAAGAAGGCATGCCTGCCATACGTGCCACATGTATACCAAAACTATGGGTGCTGCCACCGGGTGCCAGTTTGCGGAGGAAAATAATTTTGTTGCCCACTTCTTTATTGGTGATATGGTAGTTTTTGATGCGGGGCATCCTGTTTTCCAGTTCGTTCAGCTCATGGTAGTGTGTAGCAAACAGGGTCTTGGGCTGGTGGGGGCTCTGGTGCAGGTATTCAGCAATGCTCCAGGCAATGGAAATGCCATCGTAAGTAGAAGTGCCGCGGCCAATTTCATCCAGTATAATCAGGCTGCGCGGGGTAATATTGTTGATAATGCTGGCCGTCTCATTCATTTCCACCATAAAAGTAGATTCACCGCCACTGAGGTTGTCTGATGCGCCAACGCGTGTAAATATTTTGTCGGTAAGCGCCACCCGTGCATTGTCTGCCGGTACAAAACTGCCCATATGCGCCATCAGTGTAATCAGTGCGGCCTGTCGCAGCAGGGCGCTCTTACCACTCATATTTGGCCCTGTAAGAATGATGATCTGTTGTGCAGACGGATCCAGGAAAATATCATTGGCAATATAGGGTTCGCCGGCAGGCAATTGCCTTTCTATTACCGGGTGACGGCCCTGTTTGATATCGGTTTCCATCCCCTCGTGGATCTCCGGCTTTTTGTAATTATAATGAAGGGCGTTGGCAGCAAAACAAATAATGCAGTCAATGACCGCCAGCATATTGCCATTTACCTGCATGGGGGCTATATAGTCCTGCAGTTCCAGCAGCAGCTTTTCATACAGGTCTGATTCAATGGCCAGTATTTTCTCTTCCGCACCGGTGATCTTCTCTTCGTATTCTTTCAGTTCGGGGGTAATGTATCTTTCTGCGTTGGTAAGCGTTTGTTTGCGCATCCAGGCAGCGGGCACTTTGCTCTTGTGCAGATTGGTGACTTCCAGGTAGTACCCAAAAACATTATTAAAACCAATCTTCAGCGAAGAAATGCCGGTAGCGGCTGCTTCTTTCAGCTGCAGTTCTACCAGGTATTCTTTACCACCGCTGGCAATTTTACGAAGGGTATCCAGTTCCTGGTGAATGCCTTCTTTTATAACGCCGCCCTTGGCCGCTGTAGCTGGCGGGTTTTCATTGATTTCTTTGTTGATTTTTTCAACAATATAATGGCAGGGATTGATGGCATCTGCCAGTCTTTTTAAATAATCGTTGGAAGCGGTTTGCGCCAGCTGTTTGATGGCTTCTGCATGCTGCAGTCCGCGTGCCACCTGTATCACTTCGCGCGGATTGATTTTTTTCAGCGGTATTTTGCTTACCAGTCTTTCTATATCGCCGCTTTGTTTAATGTGCTGCATCATTTTGGCGCGCATGTCGGGTTCTTTGATGAACCAGGTCACCAGGTCAAGCCGCTCATTGATTTTGCGGATGTCTTTCAGCGGCAGCACAATCCATCGTTTCAACAGTCGGGCGCCCATGGGCGATACGGTATTGTCCAGCACCTTGTGCAGGTTATTGCCATTATCGGTGCTGCTGCCAATCAGTTCCAGGTTGCGGATGGTAAAACGATCCATCCATAAATAGTCTTCGCGGTCTATACGCTGCAGAGAAGTAATGTGCTGCAGGTGGGGGTGTTCCGTGTCTTTCAGGTAATGCAGCACTACGCCCGCGGCCACAATACCTGCATGCATTTCTTCAATACCAAAACCTTTTAAAGAATGCGTCTGAAAATGTTTCAGCAAACTTTCATTGGCATAGGGCTCATCAAAAATCCAGCTTTCTAAAGTATAGGTATAAAATTTATTGCCGTGTATTTCTTTGAAATGTTTCTGGTAGCTGCGCTGAAAAATGACTTCGGCAGGTTTGAATGTCTGCAACAGTTTGTCAATGTATTCCTGGTTGCCCTCGGCAATGAAAAACTCGCCGGTAGAAATATCCAGGAAGGCGATGCCCTGCTGGTTGTCTGTAAAATGGATAGCTGCCAGGAAATTATTGGTATTGTGCTCAAGCAGTTTATCATTGGTAGCTACGCCGGGTGTTACCAGTTCTGTAACGCCTCTTTTTACGATGCCCTTTACGGTTTTGGGGTCTTCCAGCTGATCGCAGATAGCTACCCGGTAACCGGCTTTTACCAGTTTGTGCAGGTAGGTATCCAGCGAATGATGCGGAAAACCCGCCAATTCAGCGGAAGAAGCCGCGCCGTTATTCCTTTTGGTGAGGGTAATGCCCAATACCTGCGAAGCAATGATGGCATCTTCGCCAAAAGTTTCGTAGAAATCACCCACCCTGAAAAGCAGGATGGCATCGGGGTATTTCTGCTTAATAGCCCGGTGTTGCTGCATTAAGGGGGTATCGGCGCTTTCTTTT
>JANPGT010000323.1:0-5348 GCA_031424135.1 Chitinophagaceae bacterium | reverse complement strand
TAAGCCAGACACTTCCTTTACCCATCAGGAAACCTACCGCGCCGCCAATGATGAATTCTTTCAGGAATGATATTAGAATCTCCGAGGCAGGCTGTTGACCGTTAGCAATCAAACTGGTTAGTGTAATGGTGAGGAAATATGCCATCGGGTCATTGCTGCCGCTTTCCAGTTCCAGCACAGGCCGCAAAGCGCCTTTAAGAGCAACACCCCTGTTGCGCAGGATAGAAAATACTGCAGCAGCATCTGTGGCCGACACGACAGCGCCCAGCAGCAGTCCTTCAAGGATGGTAAAACCAAAAACCCAGTGAACAAAAAGACCTACGGAAAGCGCCGTAAAAAATACGCCGAGGGTAGAGAGGGCAATGCCTTTGCCCAGCACCGGCTTTATACTTTCCCAATGGGTATCCAGTCCGCCGGAAAAAAGAATAAAATTCAGGGCGATGATGCCTACCAGCTGGGCCATGGCTGCATTGTCGAAATGAATGCCCCCGATTCCTTCAGAACCTGCCAATACACCTACCACCAGGAAGAATATAAGTGTAGGTACGCCCAGCCTGTTGGTTGTTTTTCCGGCAATAACACTGATGAGCAGCAACAATGAACCAATTAGTAAAATATTTTCTGTGTTAATAAACATGGTGATCATCTTTGGGTGCAACCACAATTCCCGGCCAACCGGCCAAAGGCAATTGTGCAAAATGCATGGTATAAAATTATTGGCAATGTACGCGGTACGTCCACCATCACTGCGTTTTAGGCGAGGCATCGGCGGTTGACCAATCCGGTTATGACAGGTAGTTATTTACACTGCGCACAGGAAGCAATGGTATCCCTCCTGCTGAAATGCAGTGAAACACAGGGGTTGATTACCAGAATTGATGTGTAGGATGATTATAATAGCGCTGGTTATTGTCAAATGTTTCTACCAGCTGGATAAAAATAAATGACCGGTGTGTTTGGTTAGATATCTGTGAAAAACTGCTATCAGCCGGAAAGCTGCGTGTGAGCTGGTTGCCTGCCGGTGTGGTTATTCCTGGAGCTGCAGCGGGATAGATACCCTCTGGCGAAACGTTGTTATGTTCGTGTTGGGCAAGTTGGGTAGGCGAATAGAGGCTGTAAGTGTGGCATTGATACTCATGCATACTAATAGGCACATCAGCTGCAGCACCCGTTGCAGGTAATAAGAAGGCCATCAACAATAATAGTATACAGCATTTTCGCATTATGGCAAAAATACGGTAAAACCAGGGTTATATACTTACCCAAAGTGAGCTATTTTGACAGTAGGGAAGTGGGTGTAAGTTTGATTTGGCGCTTAGTTGGCGCATACCCAGTTTGCGCGTAGCGGAGTAGTTGTGGAGGTGTTTTTCTGCGCGTTGCGCAAATAGAATCAGGGCTTGTTTCAGGTGCTGGATTTTATACAAATGAAGAAATATAAAATAATAACCGACGTTGCAATTGCGGTTATTATAAATGTGGCACCCGGGCCAAAATTATACCAAAGAAGTCCCGCCAGTGAACTCGCAAACATTGTAGCAATACTTTGAAATCCTGAAAACGTCCCAATTGCTGTAGCAGTATCCTTCTTATCTGTGATGTTGGTGATCCACGCTTTTGAAATACCTTCTGTAGCTGCAGCATAAACACCATAAAGCAAAAATAGCCCGGTAAATGCATAGATATTTTTGGTTATACCAATGCCGAGGTATACTGTGGCAAAAATTAAAAGTCCGAAAACAAATATTCTTTTCAATCCAATTTTATCTGCAAAAATGCCGATAGGGAAGGCTGTTAAGGCATAAACAAGGTTGTATGAAATATAAAGAGCGATTACTGATGTATCGTTTATTCCTGTTTCTTTTGCTTTTAATAAAAGAAAAATGTCAGAGCTGTTAAATAGCGTAAATGCTAAAAGCCCGGCTACCACTTTACGGTAAACTGGCGGACTAAATTTCCAGTAGCCAATAAAAGAAAACAAGGTTGTTGAGTGCTTCGGTGTATTGTCAGGTTTGGTTTTATCTTTTAAAAGAAGTGACAAAAGAACTGAAAGAAAGCCCGGAATAAAAGCGATATAAAATAATGTTATATAGTCTTGCGGGTAGAAGTACAGGTAAATAAGTGCAAAGGCAGGTCCCAATACTGCACCAAAAGTATCCATAGACCGGTGGAAGCCAAATATTTTCCCTTTTGTTGCGGGCGTTGCTTCATCTGAAAGAATTGCATCCCTGGCACCAGTCCTGATTCCTTTTCCAAAGCGATCAATTGTCCGTGCAAAAAAAATCCAGAGCGGAAAAATAAAAAAAGCCATCATTGGCTTAGAAACGGCACTCAAGGCATATCCCAGTTGAACAAAAGGAACCCGTTTACCGGAATTGTCGGAGCGTTTGCCAAAATAGCCTTTGCTAAGTCCGGCTGTGGCTTCTGCAAGACCTTCAAGAATCCCAATAAATACAATTGAGAATCCAACTGTTTTTAAATAGATCGGCATTATTGGGTATAACATTTCGCTTGCTGTATCGGTAAAGAGACTAACCAGCGATAAAATCCAAATGGTCCTTGTTATGTATTTCAATGTTCTTTTTTGAGGTTACAGGCACTATCAGGGGATCAGCACACTACAATTAATTACATCTGCCGTTGCAGCCACTGCATTTTCACTGCATATTTTTTCCCCAATTCATTCGCGGAAGCTGCATCAAAATGCAACTGATCGCCTTTGTCTGTCAATCCTTCAGAGGAGACTACTGCTGTAAATGGTACCAGTTTTGGCAGCAGCGCCAGTTGTTGATTGATATTATCAGCAGTTTTTAAAAACCCGCCCAGTTCGCCCGCAATAAACGGCAAGTGCGGATTGCCGGTCAGTTCCCTGATGCGTGCAATCAGTGCTGTCAATTGGGTAAGGTATTGCGCCGCTTTTCCCGGCTGGCTGTTCGACTCACCCTGGTGCCAGCAGACACCTTTGACTACGCCCGACTTCATGGCAATCAAAATTCTTTCAACAGCATCGTCATAAGGATGCGTATTGGTAGCACTGTCATAGGCACCCGGCAACCAATGTTCAATGGGGGATCCTCCTACGGCACAGGGAATTAATCCAACCCTTTTACCGGTACTTGCCTTTACCATCTCTATACCGAAAGCAAGTCCGGGGCCAACACCTACCATCGCTGGTTTGTCAAAGTGTAATGGATGCCGCGCAACCACCCATTGCCTGTCTTTATTCAATGTAAAGAGGCTGTCATTGCCTTCCGCTTTTAACGCCTCTGTCAACGGTCCGCGGCCCGCCATATTGGACTGCCCAATGAGTATATACAATTCAAAATTTGGATCGGGCTGAGTCATGGCAACAAAGGGCAGGCTGATAAATAATAAAGTAAGGCTGACGACCGTATTGCGAAATATTGCATTCATTGCTGGATTTTACTATTAAAGTTAACGGATGCGGGTGAATATGATACGGCTATAGGAGAATCAGCTAAGAATGATGGTGCTGCTGCTCATTGCTTATCATTTTTTTGAAGTACGGCACCTGCTTGCTCCCCGGTGGAGGAGAATTAGTCTGAAATTGATTGTTACAGGCATCTTCAAAGCCAAACCGTTCATTGGGCCGCAAATTGTTCTATTTTTATCTACGGCCAGCATTCAATGAACAATACTGTACAATACTTCTAAAGCGATAAATAAATGTTGAAATCATTAGTACACCGGGTAGGGAATACTAAGCTGCCCAAAGCAAACAGCACTCAATTAATATTGCTGATGGTATTTTTGGGCGCTTCTGCACTGATGCATGCCCAGCAGGCACCAGGGAAAAATAATATCCGCAGGGACAGTGCCGCCGAAAAAAAAATCATTCAAACCTGGACGGCAGACAATGGTAACGGAACCTTTACCAACCCGCTGTTTTATGACGAATTTTCTGATCCCGATTTGATCCGTGTAGCAGACGATTATTACCTAACTGGTACCACTATGCACGCCATGCCAGGGCTGCCTGTACTGCATTCAAAAGACCTGGTTAACTGGGAGTTTCTATGCTATGCTGCGGACCGCCTCGACTTTGGACCTGCCTACCGGCTGGAAAACGGCAAAACCATTTATGGACAGGGAATATGGGCACCCTGTTTCAGGTATTATAAGGGCAGATTCTATATCTTCTCCAACGTGAACGGGCAAACAACGCAGCTTTTTACGGCTACAGATCCCAAAGGCCCATGGACCCGTACTGCAATGAAAAAGTCTTTTCACGATCTTTCGGTACTTTTTGATGACGATGGCAAAGTATATGTGGTATGGGGGTATGATGAACTGAAGATGGCAGAGCTGAGTGAAGACCTGGTGGATACAAGACCCGGCACGGAAAAAGTAATTGTTCCCAAGTCAAGCGGTGCGGGCGAAGGTTGTCATTTTTATAAGATCGATGGTAAATATTATATCACCAATACCAATTACGATCCCTTATGTTACCAGGTTTGTCTTCGTGCCAACAGGCCCGAAGGTCCTTATGAAGTTAATGTGATGAGTTCGGAAGAGAGCCTGGGCATAGGCACCGGTTGGCGTGTGGCTGATCCATCCAAAGGGCCGCCATTCAAATTGATTCCGCCGGTAGAAAATTATGTTGGCTGTGTACCCATGCACCAAGGCGGTATTGTGCAAACACAATCGGGCGAATGGTGGGGATGGTCTATGATGGATTACAATGCCGTGGGAAGACTTACCTGCCTTTCACCCGTAACCTGGCAAAATGGATGGCCTTATTTCGGACTTCCCGGCAACTTAACCCGCTCACCGCGAAGCTGGATAAAACCCAATACGGGTTTTACTGTGCCTGTGCATGCAGCTTATGAAAGGTCAGATGATTTTTCCGGCAGTTCATTTAAACCAGTATGGCAATGGAACCATGTGCCGGAGGATAATAAATGGTCGCTCACCGCGCGGAAAGGTTGGCTGCGGTTGCAGGCGCTTCCCGCCAGCGATTTTTGGTTTGCCCGTAATTCACTTACCCAAAGAGCTATTGGTCCGGTATCTGTGGTTACTACGGAACTTGATTTCAAAGCGTTGAAAAATGGAGATGTGACCGGACTGGCACTGTTAAACGTTCCTTATTCCTGGCTGGGTATCAGTAAGAAAGCCGGCATCACAGAAGTACAACATTTTGATCAGCAAACCGGTTCGGTTACCGGCCGGAGAATTGATCAGGCTTCGCAGCTGTGGTTGCGGGTGTACTGTGATTTCTTCAAAGAGAAAGCCCGGTTTAGCTACAGTACAGATGGGCATCATTTTGAATTGCTGGGAGATACTATCATCATGCCTTTTTCGCTTAAAACCTTTCAGGGCGTGCGTTATGC
>JANPGT010000322.1:0-7013 GCA_031424135.1 Chitinophagaceae bacterium | reverse complement strand
GAGTTATTGCCAGTCTAACGCATCCCTATAATCAGCTATTGCTTATGCCGCATTCCCCGAAATATACCTTACCAAACTTCTTTTGGCAATAGGCAGCAATGTTTCTTCTACCGGGCAGGTTAGACTGGTTTCTATTGAGTACACAGCAGGATTGGGCAGGTCTCTTTTACCGCGTATCAGTTCAGACTTAATGTTTTCATAGGTGTTCACCATATTTCGTTCCCAGTCTGCAATAAATTCGGTGCGGATAGAGCGGTATTTTTCATCGTGCTTTTCAAAAAAACTAAGGCGGTACTGGTACACTTTAGTGTTGCGGGCACTTCCTTCATTTAAAAAAAAATACCCTTCATTAATTTCCAGCGGTATAATGCCTATAGGGAAAATAGTGAGTTTGTCTTCCACAAATTCGTATAATTCTGCACCGTTGGAAATGGCTGCTTTCATTTCGGCGGCAGAATAATTGATGATGCTTTCCAGCTCTTTCATCATGTCGTCGTCTTCTACAATCTGCTGGTACAGCAACTGCAGTTTCTCCATCTGTATACCATTAAGCCGCTTGGGGAAATGCTCCTGCAGAAATTTTTTATTTTCACGAAATGCTACCAGGTTGTTATAGTGGAAGATTAAATCTGAGAGTTGCGGGTACAGCTTGTTCTCATTAAAATATTTGTTTACCTGTTGCAGGTAGGCCAGTAAAGTGTATTTTTTCAATTCAAAATCAATATAGCCATCTGCAAACCATGTTTCCGATAATGCTTTCATGCGGTATAGTTTTTATTAGCAGTTGTATGAATTTACTAAAATCAGGTCATATAATAATAAGCGCAGATATATTTTTAACAGGCTGTCAATAAATCCGGGGCGATAGTGCTTTTACCCTGTTTTAACGATAAGACCCGCGCGTTAGTATCTGCCGCGGCACTGTAAAAGCCACATTTAATTACTTAAAACGCAGCACAGCGGCAGCCTGGACCGGTGCCCGCCATTTTTTAGCAGGAATTTTGCATAGGTTATGGTAACTCAAACCAACATTCACCCAAATTGATAGCTATGAAACAGATATTCCTGCTGACGGTGCTGGCCATTATGGTATTTACTGCTAAGGCTCAGTTAGTTGCCAAATCAAAATGCGATGCTTTTATTGTAGACATCCTGGACGGCAAGGTCAATGGCCTGAAGGCCAATGCGCGTTTTGTGGAGATAAAAGAGAAATTCCCCTGTTTTACGGCGGCGGAGCCGGAAGGCAGCCAGGCAAAATGCGGGGCCAGTATTTTTTATAAAGACAGGGATGTCTATTTTTATACAGACCGCGACTATATTGAAATAAGGGAAAAATTCCAGGGGAAATTTACGACGCCCATTATGGGGTCGGCCCGCAATAGCCTGTTTAAGCTGCTGGGAAATCCTAAAATAAAAGACGACAGCTGGGATGCCTACCAGATGGCCTATGGCACACTGGTGCTGCATTATAACAAAGCTGGAAAGGTAAACCTGCTGCAGTTCAGTACCCGGGGTACAGAAATGCTGAGTTTGTGCGAGTAGTTGATTTACCCTGATTTGTTAATTATTTTCACCCGCATTAATATTCATCGCGCTGTTTGCAGCGATGCGATATTTTTGCGGGTCAATTGTATATGATTGTGAAGATTACCACGGTTTTGTCGCTGCTTTTACTGATGGTGTTAACTGCTTTCACCCAACGCCCCGGGGCATGTACTGCGCTGGGCCAAACGCCCGCCACAGCTTTCCCCCTCTGTACAAAAGATACTTTTGTGCAGACTACCGTTCCCATCTGCACCAACAGTGCCGTAAATGTGCCGGGTTGCGATTCCCGCAACAGCTCCTACGAAGATAAAAATCCCTTCTGGTACCGTTTTACCTGCTACCAGACAGGTACCCTTGGCCTGCTGATTACGCCCAACGATTTGAATGACGATTACGACTGGCAACTTTATGATATAACCGGTATCAGCAACCTGAATGCGGTGTACACCGATGCCAATTTATTTGTGGTGGGTAACTGGTCGGGCAGTTACGGCCTTACCGGTGCAGGGGTATCAGGCACCAGTAAAGTAGAATGTGGTTCTGACCCCGCTGCCAATATTAATACCTTCAGTATAATGCCGGTGCTGCAGAACCAGCATACCTACCTGCTGATGGTGAGTCATTTCAGTGATAACCAGAGCGGCTATAAAATAAGTTTCAGCGGAGGTTCTGCTGTTATCAATGATCCTAAACTGCCCGATCTGCAGACAGTGCAGCCTGGTTGTGATGCTGCTGTGATTACTTTGAAACTGGCTGCAAAAATGAAGTGCAGTTCGCTGAGCACAGATGGCAGCGATTTCAGGATTGCTCCCGCAGCCGCTACGGTGGTAGCGGCCACCGGCGCCGGCTGCAACAATAGCTTCGACATGGATTCTGTGATACTGGTATTAAGCAATCCTTTGCCGCCAGGTGCCTACCAGCTGGTCATAAAAGCAGGTATCGATGCCAATACACTGCTGGATGATTGCGACCGCGACATTCCCGCCGGCCATCAATTGCCTTTTACCATTACACCACCGCAGCCAACACCGCTGGATAGTATCAGGCCGGTAAGCTGCGCTCCCTCACAACTTGAACTGGTATTTAAAAGGAATATCCGCTGCGCTTCCATTGCACCCGATGGCAGTGATTTTATTATTACCGGTCCCGCGCCTGTTACCATCAGCAGTGCAACCGGGGTTTGCAACAACGATCTAAGTAGCACCATTACATTGAAACTGTCTGCCCCGGTGGTTAAAGGAGGCGTGTACCAGGTAACCATGAAACGTGGCACCGATAACAACAATATTATTGATGAATGCGGACAGCAAACACCTGCCGGATCCAGCGTGAGTTTCACTGTGAAGGATACCGTATCTGCTGATTTCAGCTACCGGCTGATGCTGGGTTGCAGGGAAGATACCATACAGTTTGCACACGATGGCCGCAATGGAGTAAACCAGTGGCTGTGGATTTTTGATGCTGCAGGCGCCAGCAACCTGCAAAACAATATTGTTATTTTTAAAAACTTCGGCAATAAACAAATAACCCTGAAAGTATCAAATGGTTTCTGCAGCGACAGTACCATACAGACCATTGCGCTGAACAACCAGCTGGAAGCTGTTTTTGAAACGACTGATGTGCTTTGCCCGGAAGATGCAGCTGAATTTAAGAACAACAGCGTGGGCGATATTATTAATTATAACTGGAGCTTTGGCGATGGCAATACCAGTATACTTAAAACACCCCTGCCGGAACGCTTCCCTGTAACCGGCACAGAGAAACTGTACCCCGTACAGCTGATAGTTGAAAACAGTGCCCACTGTTTTGATACAGCGGTGGCACAAATAAAAGTGGTGAAGACCTGCTATATTGCCGTGCCGGGTGCATTTACTCCCAATGGCGATGGGTTTAACGATTATCTCTACCCGCTGAATGCCTACAAAGCAGATGACCTCACGTTTAACGTCTATAACAGGCTGGGGCAGTTGGTATTTCACTCCACTGAAAAATTCAGAAAATGGGATGGCAGGATAAATGGCCAGCTGCAGAGCACCGGCGCTTATGTATGGACCCTGCAGTATACCAACCACGATACCAGTAAGAAAATATTTCTCAAAGGCAGTTCTTTGCTGGTGCGCTAAGCCGGTATTAAATATGGTTTTCCCGGAAGGGTGGTTTACATTTATAACGGCTTTTAATGGTTAACATCACCGCTTTGTAAATCCCTTACGCCATATGATAAAGCAATTCTTCTTTTACACGGCCGCTATGGCTGTATTGCTGCCAGCCACCGCCCAGCAAAAAAACATTGCGGAAAGGTTGGGCTATCCCAAAAATGCCAAACTGCTGATTGTGCATGCAGATGACCTGGGTGTTTCGCAATCAGAAAATGCCGCCAGTATTTACGCAATGGAAAAAGGCAGTGTAAGTTCCGGAAGCATTATGATTCCCTGTCCATGGATGGGTGATATGGCTGCCTGGGCAAGGTCACACCCGAAGGCAGATCTTGGCCTGCACCTGACGCTTACCAGTGAATGGAAATATTATAAATGGGGTACTGTGGCGTCTGCAGCACAAACCAGCAGCCTGGTTAACCCACAGGGATTTTTATACAGTGCCACAGATAGTTTTTACATGCATGCCCGCCTGGAAGAAGTAGAAAAAGAAATCAGGGCCCAGGTAGAACGTGCCAAAATGTTTGGAATTGATCCTACTCATTTCGACTCCCACATGGGTTGCCTGTTTACCAGTCCGGATTACCTGCAGTTGCTGATACAACTGGGGCGCGAATACAAAGTGCCGGTGCTGCTGAATGCCGCGGCATTTAAGGCAATGTTTAATATTGATCTGGGCAAATACGTAAGTGATAAAGAAGTGGTGCTTGACAACGTATTTATGGCCCAACCCGGTGATTTTAAAAAAGGGATGAATGCTTTTTACACCGGCGTACTGAATAATTTGCAGCCCGGCCTTAACTGTATTCTTTTACATGCGGCGTATGACAATCCCGAAATGAAGGCCGTTACCATCGATCACCCTGATTATGGCGCAGCATGGCGCCAGGCAGATTTCGATTTTTTTACCAGTGCTGCCTGTCGCAACCTGCTGGCGCAGCAGCATATACAATTAATTACCTGGAGAGAAATCAGGGATAAGCTGATCAGGAATTAAGAGTCAGGTTGAGTCAGGCGCAATGCAGAAAATTCAGAAAAACGTATCTTTAAGAGAAAGTATTACATGTCAAAAGACGAGCTTAAACTAGAGATCAATAAGTTGCTTGATTTGCTGCCAGACAAGACGCTGGAAGATATTTTGGCCGCAATTAAAAACCTGGAGGGCAATTCGTCTAGCGTGTCATTGCTGGACAGTGCAGCATTACAAAAAATCTTAACTGAAGACAAAGCGCTTCTACAGAAACTTGCGCAGTGATAGCAACTAAAGAGATTCTTACAATTCATAGCATCCTGATTGACAACTTCGGAGGTATACACGGGGTGAGAGACAGCGCATCTCTTGGGTCTGCGCTGGCCCGGCCATTTCAAACATACGATAACACTGATTTATACAGCGGCTGCCTGGAGAAGGCCGCGGCTTTGCTCGAGTGTCTCCTGATAAACCATCCTTTTGCAGACGGAAACAAAAGAACTGGGTATACTGTACTCCGGCTTTTCCTTATGCAAAACGGGCTGGATTTAACAGCTTCACAAGCTTCCAGGTACAACTTTATAATTGCTGTTGCTTCCGGACAATTAAAATATGATTCCATCCTGGGTTGGTTAACAGAGAATACAGTTACACCACGAAGCTGGGTTTTATAGCGCAATGGTTGTTTTTTGCACAGCACTCACCTTCTTATCTTTGCAGCATGGCAGAAGACTTACACACTATACAGGGTACCAAAGCCGAGCAATACCAGGCTTTGCTGCCCCAGGTAAAGGCATTGCTGGAGGGCGAACCAGACCTGGTAGCCAATATGGGCAATATGGCGGCCGCGCTGAAAGAACAGTTTGGCTGGTTCTGGGTAGGTTTTTACCTCGTAAAAAAGGATGAACTGGTGCTGGGCCCTTTCCAGGGACCCGTAGCCTGTACCCGCATACAAAAGGGCAGGGGCGTTTGCGGCAGCAGCTGGCAGCAGCAAAAGACATTGATAGTGCCCGATGTAGAAAAATTTCCGGGACACATTGCCTGCAGCAGCCTTTCCAAATCTGAAATAGTGGTGCCGGTTATACGTAACGGTGAGACAATGGGTGTGCTGGATGTAGACAGTGCTGCATATAATCAGTTTGATAAAACTGATCAATACTACCTGGAAGAACTGGTTGGTTTACTTAATTTCTGAACCAGGTTTTGAAGCACGGAGGCAGGGTGGCAGGGAGAAGTACGCAGGAAGAAGTTGTTAGAAAAGAAAAGGACTGTTGAAAAATTCACAGACCATGATCAAATACAGCATCCCTATGTTCTATGTCCAGATTCCTGCCTTCGCAGGAGTGACGCAAAATCACAATGAAGTGTCGTGGTGGGCAAGCAAACCAGTTGTTGATGATGTTGGTGCCTGAAAATGGATAGCACCGAGATTACTCTTCCCCCAGTAATTTGTCAATGGTTTCCCTGAACGCTTTCTGGTAAATCAGGTAATGCTCACCGGTACCCGGACCGTTAAAACCTGTATCCAGTTTTCTTACCCTTCCTTTTTTATCCAGGATGACAGAAGAAGGAAAGAACTTAATGGGCGTTAATTCAGGCAATGTTTTTTCAGTACGCAAAGTATCAGATACAGATACGCCTGTAATCAGCATAGGGTATTGCACATTAAAGCGCTGTTGAAATTTCTTCAGGGTTTTTACGGAACGCTCTCTGTCAGTACTATATTCGTAAGCCAGCGAAACAATTTCTATACCGCGGCTTTTGTTTTTGCTGTAGTAATCGCTGAGGAAGGCAGTTTCATCCATACAATTGGGGCACCAGCTGCCCATTAACTGCACCACTACCACTTTGTTTTTAAACCGCTCGTCGTTAATGGAAACGCGTTTGCCTTCCAGGTCTTCAAAACTGAAGTGTAATTTGTCTTCACCTGCCCGCAGGTGCATGGCTACATCATCCTGGGGAACGGTAGCCGTATCGTTTTTATAGGCATTCCAGGGTTGTTTAAACACAGCGCCCGAATAAAACCAACCGTCGCGGATGGTTTTATTGTTGGCAATGATGGCGGTAAACAGGAAGGCATGCCCGCCATCAAAACAGGAAAGCTGCAATGTATCGTGGCTGAGTACTCCTTCCAGGTAGCGGTAATCGCCTGTGGGGTTCAGGAAAGTGCCGGTTACATAACTGGCTTTTTGGGTAAATTCTGCTACTGCCGGGTCCGAATCAGTACTGTCTTTGCCAATAAATGCTGCTCTCCAGCGGCCATTAATAGTAAATGCCGGCTTGCCGGCAGCAGTAAACCGCTGTTTGCTGCGCGCAGCCGTAAAAGGCAATACGGTGGTTCT
>JANPGT010000321.1:0-1582 GCA_031424135.1 Chitinophagaceae bacterium | reverse complement strand
GTTCCCTGCAATGCAGTAATGAGACTTGCCCGGCATCTAGTTTCAGGAGACCCAGGTTTTTAATCTTGTAGTGAAGATTGCCTTTCAGGGCAAAAAAAGATACAAGACTGGTCTCCTTGTGTTTAAAAGGAATTTTTACGGACTTGAAGAACTCAATGACTTTGAACCGGATGGTGAACAACGGTTGTTCGAAAGTCTGTACTATGATAGTGCCTGTTTCCCCGCTTGCCATCACCACCTTTGCACCCCTCAAAACAAACCCACGGTATGCATCGGGCAACGCATTTTCCTTTTTAAATCCCCAGTCTTTTGGCAGTATAAAATCGGCATCCATAAAAAAATGGTATTACAACAGGCATGCATTGTCGTTTTACTAAAATTAATAATTATTTATTTTAAATTAAAAAATATGGATCCTACTCAATTTTTAAATCAGTGTAATTATATTGAGTGCTGCCCGCTGTACAAGTTTTCACTTACTGGAATTACCGAAGACGGGCATTTTAAATTTCCTCTTCTCCTTAAAATACAAAGAGGTTTCTCATTATTTTGAGAAACCTCTAGTATTGGGAGAACTTAGTAAAACTTGGGGGGATTCGGATGCAGCTGCCTGTTTTGATTTGGTGTTTCGAGCCGCAGCAGCTGGTGACCTCAGATTCTTTCCGCCTTGTACCCTGCTTTTTCGACGGCGGTTTTTATCTCCAGTTCACTGATGCCGTCTTTGGCCACGGTTAAAATTTTATCTGTGGATTGGGTGTCAACCTTCCAGTTGTTTTCCCCAATCACATTATTTAATTCCGGTGATACATTGGCCACGCAGCCAGCACATTTGATGTTTGTTTTAAATTGTATTGTTTCCATTGTTTTTAATTTTAATTGTTTAGAACAGGTTTACTACTACTGCAAAATTACCACGGTATATTGTCCCGGTTGTTATACAATCCGATCAGTATTGTATAGAATTGGGTCCTGTATTTAAATTCACTTTAGCTACTGGGCTATTATATTTTTGCTGCTTTTAATCTCAGGCTATTGCCTACCACACTAACGGAACTGAGTGCCATGGCTGCCCCCGCAATCATGGGGTCCAGTAAAAATCCATTGAATGGATAGAGTATGCCTGCAGCAACTGGGATGCCGATAATATTGTAAATAAAAGCCCAGAAAAGGTTTTGTTTAATTGTACTAACAGTTTTTCTGGATAAGGTCAGTGCTTTTGGTAAGCTGTTCAGGTCAGCTGTGATCAGTGTCATCTTCGCTACGTCCATGGCAATATCAGACCCTTTACCCATCGCGATGCTCACGTCGGCCTGCGCCAGCGCCTGGGAATCATTAATGCCATCGCCCACCATCGCTACTATTTTACCTTTACCCTGTAATGCAATAATAAATGCTGCTTTGGCGGAAGGTGTCATCTCCGCCCGGTATGATTTTATGCTGACCTTCCTGGCGACTGCAGCGGCTGTTTGCGGGTTATCGCCTGTCAGCATGTGCACTTCAATGCCGGCCAGCTGCAATGTTTCAATGGCTTCCCTCGATGTTTGTTTGATGTTGTCGGCAATGGCGATAATGGCGAGGACCT
>JANPGT010000320.1:0-19782 GCA_031424135.1 Chitinophagaceae bacterium | reverse complement strand
ACAGTGCTTTCACCAGCAGGAAAGCGGCAGCGCTCAACACCAGGAAAAGAAATACAACACGTATAAATATGCGCCACTCGGTTTTTTTAAAGAACATAGGTCAGAAAATATGTTGAATGAACGTTTTAAAGATCAGTTCCTGCTGCAGTTGACGTGTGCGACGCAGGAATGCCAGGTAAAAATTCGATTGCCCGGGCCATAAAAAAACACTGCTAATAAATTACCTGCTAAAGATACAGAGAAGAATATTTACCACATTATAGACTCCCCTTCAGGGGTTGGGGGTTTAAATATCGTACTTACTCAAACGTCTGTACAATGCAGTACGCGTTAAACCCAGTTCTTTTGCAGCCTTGGAAATATTGCCATTGTTTTTTTCAATGACCCGCAGAATGGTATTTTTTTCTATGGCGCTCAGTTTAGACTCAGCGGGTTCCTCGTCCTGCGCACCGGCACTTTCAATGGGAGAAAAAATAATATCTTTTGCCTCCAGCACATTGCCATCGCTCATGATGACTGCCCGCTCAATGCTGTACTGCAGTTCGCGGATATTACCGGGATAATGGTAGTGCAGCAGCTTGTCAAACGCCTTCCCGTCGAACTCAAGCACAGGTTTCAGGTACTTGTTACTGTATATTTTGCTGAAATGCTTTGCCAGCAGAATAATATCGTCGCCACGTTTCCGTAAGGGCGGCACCACAATTTCTACCGTATTAATGCGGTAGACAAGGTCTTTGCGGAAACGGTTTTCGTTGGCCAGTTCGGTAATGGGCATATTGGTGGCGCAGATAAGACGGATATCTACCGGTACAGGCTCATTGGAACCCAGCCGGATGATTTGCCTGTTTTGCAGTACGCTTAACAGTTTGGCCTGCTGCTGCAGGCTAATATTGCCAATTTCATCCAGGAAGAGGGTGCCGCCGCTGGCAGATTCAAACCTGCCCACCCTGTCTTCACGGGCATCTGTAAACGCTCCTTTTTTATGACCAAACAATTCGCTTTCAAAAAGGGTCTCGGTAAGGGCACCCACATCCACTTTTACAAAGGGTTTATCTGCCCGCATAGAATGCTGGTGAATGGCCTTTGCAATCAAATCCTTTCCTACTCCATTCTCGCCCAGTATTAAAATATTCGCATCGGTGGGTGCTATCTTTTCTACTTTAAACAGGATTTCACGTATAACTTCACTTTCGCCAATAAGCTCTTTACTGGTAGCCGTTTCTGTTTTGGGAGCCGCCGCAGAACCGCCTTTAACCGTGTTTCGTTTAAGGGCGTCTTTGATGGTTTCCAGTAACTTCTCATTGTGCCAGGGCTTTACTACAAAATCTGCCGCACCTTCTTTGAGAGAACGTACCGCAAGATCAATATCGCCGTAGGCAGTAATCATAATCACCGCTGCGTTAGAACGAAACTCCCTGATCTTTCGCAACCAGAAAAGTCCTTCATTGCCGGTGTTGATGGAGCTGTTGAAATTCATATCCAGCAGTATCAGGTCAAAAGGCTGTTTCGCCAGCTGGGCACGTATATTCTCAGGGTTTTTCTCAATAACCACTTCACGGGCTTCAGTTTTCAGCAGCAGTCTTACCGCGGTCAGCACATCGGTGTCATCGTCAATAACTAATATGGAAGCGTTTTTGAGTACCAAAATTTGTTCGGTTTAGGTCTATAAGTGTTGTTTCCATCAAAGGCAAAGCAGCTATGAGCTGCCAGCTTCCAGCCGCGGGCACAAATCGATCAGGAAAAAGCCCGCAGCTCACAGCTTCCTTGCTCATAGCAGTCGTTCCTAAATTATACCATAAATACAAACGCATGATAAACAATTTTTAAGAATTCTCATGATAATTTGGCGTTGTATCAAAAGCGGACACCCTTTGTAACATTACCGGACAATAACGAAAGCCATCGTAGTATAATAAATTGAAAATCATATAACTGGCACACTGGCACATTCTTATCTATACAGGTGCCGGAAGTTTCTCATGTTGTTTGTGGGCCGGGGCCGTTTAGCAAAGGCGGGTCCGGCTTTTTAAAAAAAGAATTCATTACAATGGACAGAGTTATAGAAAAAAAGAGATGGTCAACGAAGCGTTTATTAACGATTGGCGGAATTGTAGCAATTGCTGCACTGATTGGATCTGCTTATTATTTTACCTCGGGCAATTCAAAACTGAACCAGGATACAGACCGGCTTACCATCAGTGAAATTAAGAAGGGGCCGTACAAAGACAATATTCCTGTAAATGGTGTGGTATTGCCGCTTACCTCTATTTACCTGGATGCTACAGAGGGTGGCCGCGTAGAAGAGAAATATGCAGAAGACGGCGCCATGATGAAGAAAGGCGAACCCATCCTTCGTTTGTCTAACACAGACCTGATGATGACCATGATGAGTTCACAGAACAATGTGTACAATACGCTTACCCAGATGCAGATTAACCAGAACCAGGCATCACAGAATACGGTAAACAAAAGAACCTCTATGGCCGATGTAGAAAGCCAGTACAACGAAGCAGAGCGTATCTACAACCTGAACAAGCGGCTGTTTGCTGAAAAAGCCATTGGTGGGCAGGAGTACAAACAGTCTGAAAACAATTACAATTATTACAGGCAGAAAAAACAATTGACCGAACAGATATTGTCGCAGGATTCTATCTCAAGGGCACAACAGGCCGCACAGGATAAAAGGTCTTACCAGGGTTCAACGGAGGCATTGAATATCATGCAGAAAAAAGTGGGCGACCTGATAGTACGTGCGCCGGTAGACGGGCAGCTAACCTCGCTGGATGCAGAAATTGGAGAGAATAAAAACAAAGGCCAGCGCCTGGGACAGATAGACGTATTGAGCGGTTTTAAAGTAAGGGTGAATGTAGACGAACACTACCTCAGCCGCATATTTGTTGGCCAAACCGGCGAATTCACTTTTGCCAACAAGAGCTATAAACTGAAGATCAAAAAAGTGTTTACCCAGGTTACCAATAATACCTTCCAGGTAGATATGGAGTTCCTGGGTGAAGTGCCCCAGGGCATACGCCGTGGCCAGACCCTGCAGATTGTACTGGCATTGAGCGATGAAACCGTAGCCATACTATTACCAAAGGGCGGATTCTATCAGCAAACCGGTGGCAACTGGATATTTAAAGTAAGTGAAGACGGTAAGAAAGCTACAAGGGTAGATATTCAACTGGGCCGGCAGAGCATTGATTATTATGAAGTGCTGGGCGGTCTGCAACCGGGAGACAAGGTAATTACTTCCAGTTACGAAAATTACGGCACCATACAGGAGCTTGTGCTGAAAAAACAATAAATCCCGCTTTTAAAAAATAAACCTTGACTACAATGAAACATAAAATAATTTATATCGTCCTTCTGACTGTAACAATACAGCTGCCTGCTTCGTCAAACGAATGCGGCAAGATTACGCAGGCGGCTATAACAGAAAACCCGGCAGATGACACGGCAAAGTCACAGGCCGATGCCACCGGGGAAATCAGCATGTTGCCGGTTTCTCCTTTCAGCAGGTTGCTTTTTAACCTGTAGGAAGGCGGAAGGTATAGGGTTAAGGCGTAGGCATCCAGCTAATTCCTTCTACCCTGCACCTTACACCTTCTACCGCACACCTTAAATAACGCAATAATACATTTCAATCTAAACTGTAACAAGATGATAAACATTACCGGTCTTGAGAAAATTTACCGCACAGAGGAAGTGGAAACCGTGGCTTTAAACAAATTATCCTTTGAAGTGAAAGACGGGGAATTTGTAGCCGTCATGGGGCCCTCCGGTTGCGGCAAATCTACTTTACTGAATATTCTTGGTTTACTGGACGACCCGGATGCCGGTAGTTTTTTATTCAATGGTATTGAAGTAGCCAAATTTAATGAACGCAAAAGAGCCGAACTCCGCAAGCGTAATATCGGCTTCGTTTTCCAGAGCTTTAACCTGATTGATGAACTGACTGTTTTTGAAAATGTGGAACTGCCGCTGATCTACCTGGGCATTAAAAGTGATGAAAGAAAAAAACGTGTGGAAGAAGTGCTGGACAAAGTGCAGATCATGCACCGCCGCAATCACTATCCCCAGCAACTATCCGGCGGTCAGCAACAGCGTGTAGCCGTTGCCCGTGCCGTAGTAAACAAACCCAAACTGATACTGGCGGATGAGCCTACGGGTAACCTGGACAGCAGCAATGGCAATGAAGTAATGGAAATGCTGACCGATCTGAATGAACAGGGAACCACTATTATAATGGTAACACATAGTGAACACGACGCACGTTACAGTCACCGCATTATACGTATGCTGGATGGACAGACGGTAACGGAGAATATACTGGTGTAAATACCCGAATTCTATACTGCTGATTGCGGGATATTGGGATTTTGAGATTTCTTTTGAAGCAAGAGCCCCATCAAATCACAAAATCCCCAAATCTCAAAATCAGAAATCTTGTTATGCTAAAAAACTATTTCAAAATAGCGTTCCGCAATTTGTGGAAGAGGAAAGGATATTCATTCATCAATATCCTGGGACTTACCATTGGTATGGCCAGCGCAATGCTGATCCTTTTATGGATACAGAATGAACTGAGTTACGACCGCACTTACAAGAACAGTGATCGGCTGTATGCCATGTTTAACCGCGATAAATTTGATGGCAAGCTCTGGGCCTGGGGTTCTACGCCAAAGATTATGGCGCCCACCATCAAGCATGATTATGCCGAAGTGGAAGACGTTTCCCGCTACAGCAATATCACATTTTTGTCAACGGTGGGTGAACGTAAGATTAATTCAAGGGGTGCTTTTGCTGACAGTGCATTCCTTACCATGTTCAACTTTCCCATCGTTACCGGCAATCCCCAACAGGCGCTGGCCGGTAATTACAATATCGTACTTACGCAAAAGATGGCTACCAGGCTCTTTGGTAAAGAAGATCCCATGGGTAAAACAGTGCTGATTGACAGCAACGCCAATTTTACCGTAAGCGCGGTATTGAAAGATTTGCCCAATAACACCTCGTTTAAATTTGAATACCTGCTGCCCTGGGCCTTTATGGAAAAGCTGGGCTGGAATGACAAGTTCTGGGGCAACAACTCAGTAAGTACTTATGTTTTACTGAAACCAGCTGCTTCACTGGCAGCATTTAATGCGAAAGTAAAAGATATTACTACCAGCCATTCAGAAGAAACTGCCAAAGTATTTGCTTACCCGGTCAGCAGGCTGCATCTCTATTCCAAAAGTGAAAACGGGCAGTTGGTAGACGGCCAGATAGTAACGGTAAGATTGTTTGCTGTGATAGCTGCTTTCATACTGCTGATTGCCTGTATTAATTTCATGAACCTTTCTACCGCCCGCAGTGAAAAACGCGCAAAAGAAGTAGGTATCCGCAAAGTAGCGGGCGCACTGAAAAGTTCGCTGATAGGTCAATTTATCGGCGAGAGTATTTTACTGGCAGTCCTGGCTTTTATTATTGCGCTTTTTGCGGTACAAATCAGCCTGAAAGGGTTTAATGAACTGGTGGGTAAAGAATTATTTATTGAATATGGCAACCCGGTGTACTGGTTGTTTGCGTTTGCATTTGTAGTGTTCACCGGTTTCCTGGCCGGCAGCTATCCCGCCTTTTACCTCTCTTCTTTCACACCCGTAAAAGTATTAAAAGGCAGCTTTCAGAAAGCAAATGCATTGGTTACCCCGCGCAAAGTAATGGTGGTACTGCAGTTTACTTTTGCCATCATTCTTATTATCTCTACCATTATAGTACAGCACCAGATAAATTTTGCACAGGACAGGGATACAGGGTATAACCGCAACCACCTGATTTATGCTTTTACACAGGGGGATGCTGATAAAAACTACGCGCTTATTAAACAGGACTTACTGAAAAGCGGCGCCGTATTATCGCTTACCAAATCTGCCAATCCCATCACCCAGCGCTGGAGCGATGGATGGGGCTATATATGGCCCGGAAGCAACGAAGGAGATAAAAAACTTGATTTTGTCCGCCTGGGTTCAGATGCAGACCTGGTAAAAACCATCGGCATACAACTGAAAGAAGGCCGGGATATTGATATTTACAATTACCCTAACGATACTACGGCCATGCTGCTGAACGAATCTGCGGTTACTGCCATGCGGCTCAAAAACCCGGTTGGCCAGCAGGTAAGGCGCGAGGGCGACCATGTATGGACGGTAGTAGGGGTAGTAAAGGATTTTATCCTGGAATCTCCCTTTGAAAAAAAGGTGAACCCAATGATGATTGTTGGTCCTGCGGGCGACTTCTTCCAGATCATTCACATGAAACTCAACCCTGCCCATGCGGCGAAGGATAATATTGCCACGGCAGAAAAAATATTCAAACAATACAACCCGCAGTACCCGTTTGATTACGTTTTTGCCGATGAATCTTACGCCAATAAGTTTAAAGAACAGCAACGTACCGGTACGCTGGCGGCATTGTTTGCAGGCCTTACCATTTTCATTTCCTGCCTGGGTCTATTTGGACTGGCTACCTATATGGCAGAAAACCGCATCAAGGAAATAGGGGTGCGCAAAGTATTGGGTGCTTCTGTCTTCAGCATTACCTCGCTGCTGTCTAAAGACTTTTTGAAGCTGGTCATCATTTCATTGCTGATTGCTTCGCCGGTATCATGGTGGGCTATGCACCAATGGTTGCAAAACTATAGTTACCATATTGATATAGAATGGTGGGTATTTGCGGGTGCAGGTATCCTGTCTGTATTCATTGCACTGGCAACCGTGAGTTACCAGTCTATCAGGGCGGCCGTGGCCAACCCGGTGAAGAGTTTGAGAACGGAATGAGAACGTGAATCGTGAGTGGTGAGTGAGCGGCAAACACCATCCTTCTATTATTACAGGAATAGACGGCAAAATCTATTCTGAAATAAAGAAGAAAGTTTAACAAAGTTCAACGCTGCAGGAATGTTTGTGCAGTAGTGGGGAAGATCGCAAAGACTTGATTTTTTCGATAACATGAGAATGGCCATTAAAATTCCAATCTTTTTGATGGCCGCTGAAATATACTAAACTGTACTTTTTGCATCCCGGTTATTTGCCCGGCCTTAAAAAGAGTGCCTTTCTGTTTCTTAAATTCTCGGTTATGATTAAAAACTATTTCCGCATCGCCGTAAGAAACCTGTTAAAATACAGGTTTATCTCTTTTATCAACCTGTTTGGTCTTACAGTTGGCCTTAGTTGCTGTCTGTTGATAACTGTGTACATTCTGCATGAGCTGAGCTTTGACAGGTACAACCAGAACGCCAATGAGGTGTACCGTGTTACCCGCAGTTTTAATAACCAGGACGGCGTGGTATCGCTTAACCTGGGTACGGTAGCTCCTCCTTTTGGCTACTACCTGCCCGGCGACTTCCCGGAAATAAAAAAACTGACGCGGCTGCTCGACAACGGCAGTACACCGCTACGTTACAAAGAGAAACTGCTGAATGAAGATCACCTGTTCTTTGCAGATGAAAACCTGTTTGACGTTTTCTCCGTAAAAGTAACCAAAGGAAACCCCAAAACTGCCCTGGCCGATCCTTACAGTGTGATGATGACCGCAGAAACAGCCAAAAAATATTTTGGAGATGAAGATCCAATGAACAAAGTGATCAGGTTCAATAACCAGCTTGATCTGAAAGTAACCGGCGTCTATGAATCCTTTCCGTCCAATGCACATATTCATCCTTCTATTATGGTGTCTTTTAGTACTATGAAAGATACAGCGGTGTATGGCGAGGAACAGCTACGCACCAACTGGGGCAATAATTCATTCTTCACTTATATATTGCTGCCAAAAAATTACGATCCCCAAAAAATGACCGCCCGTTTTCCTGCCTTCCTGGATAAACAGATGGCCGGCCAGTATGGTGGCAACCAACCCTCCAAATTCACAAAACTTGACCTGCAAAAGCTAACGGATATACACCTCTATTCTCATACCGATTACGAAGCAGAACCCAATAGCGATATAAAGCGGGTGTATATATTTGCGGCTATAGCATTTTTTATACTGCTGATTGCCTGCATCAACTACATGAACCTTTCCACCGCCCGCTCTGCCCTGCGTGCAAGAGAGATAGGCATAAGAAAAGTGGTAGGTGCGCGGCGCAAAGAATTGATTATCCAGTTTCTTACTGAATCTGTATTAATTTCCTGGGTAGCCATTGCATTGGCAATCGGCCTGCTGTTTGCTGCCATACCCTGGCTTAACAACATGGCGGAGCTGCAGCTGTCTGCAGCCACACTATTGAAATGGCAGGTGATGGTGCCGGTATTGCTTGCTCCCTTTGTAGTGGGCATTCTATCTGGCATTTACCCGGCCTTGTTTATGTCTGGCTTTCAACCGGTAAAAACATTAAAGGGATTGTTTAAAGCCGGCAATGGCACGGTATCCTTCCGTAAGGTTTTGGTGGTAACACAGTTTTCTATTTCCATTATACTTATCATCACCACGGCGGTTGTTTTTCAGCAGTTGCATTACATGCAGCAAAAAGCGCTGGGTTTTGACCGTGACCGTATTATTATAATGACTTACAACAACGCACTCAGTCCGCAGTACGAAGCGTTCCGAAACGAACTGCTGTCGGATGCTCAATTCAAAGACATGGCACGTTCTTCCAGGGTGCCTTCCGGAAGATTACTCGACAATATGGGCGCCGCTACCTTTTCCGGCGACTCTTTGAAACCCACCACTACCGATATTAAATTTGTGGCCGTTGATGAAGCGTTTATTCCCACTTACGGAATGCAGATGGCCGGAGGACGAAATTTTTCCAGAGAATTTGGTACTGATACCGCCAATTTTATTCTCAACGAGATGGCCATCGGATCGCTGGGATGGAAGACCGCCGCATCCGCTGTAGGCAAAGATTTTAAATACGGTAATACCAGGGGGCATATTATTGGAGTTGTCAAAGATTTTCATTTTGAAAGCCTTCACCAGCCCATTGTACCCATGATTTTTGTACTGTTGCCCCCTTCTGTCAGCTATTATAATAATCTCTCTGTTAAAATCAGCGGAAAAAATATGCCGGCTGCATTGTCGCACCTGGAAACCACCTGGAAGAAATTTTCACCCGACCTGCCTTATAAATCTGTATTCCTGGATGAGCGGTTTGATGCCCTGTACAAATCCGAACAGAAACAGGGGCAACTCTTTACCGGGTTTGCCTGCATCGCCATACTGATTGCCTGCCTTGGTTTGCTGGGCCTTTCGGCCTTCTCCATCAGCCAGCGTATAAAAGAGATCGGTATCCGAAAAGTATTGGGCGCTAGTGCAGGCAGCATTGTACAACTGCTGTCAAAAGATTTTTTAATACTCGTAGCTGTTGCTGCGCTGATTGCATTTCCGGTTGCCTGGTATGCCATGCACACCTGGTTACAGGATTTTGCCTACCGTATCAGTATTCCCTGGTGGATATTCCTGCTGGCGGGTATGATGGCTGCGCTGGTAGCCCTGGCTACCATCAGTTTCCAGGCCATTAAAGCCGCAGTGAGTAACCCCGTGAAGAGTTTGAGGGCGGAATGAAAACGTGCATCGTGAGCCGTGGGTCTTGAGTGGTGAGACGACGATATGTAAAAAAAGTTATCCAGGTATAGCGGGCATCAGGCATAAACAAATCAGCCCGGGCGGGCATCAGACATCTAAGTACTATGATAAAAAATATTTTCCTCGTCGCCATCCGGAACTTTAAGAGAGATAAAGGCTACAGCCTGCTGAATGTGCTGGGGCTTACCATTGGCGTTACTTTCAGCCTGTTCCTGATATTTTACATTAAAGACGAACTGAGTTTCGACAGGCACCATGAGAAGGCAGATCGTATATGCAGGATTGTTTCTTATATACAGGAGCGTGATAAGAATATAAACTGGACATCAACACAGGTACCGCTGGGGCCAACGCTGAAAAAAGACTATCCTGAAGTGGAAGACGCTGCAAGGTTCTTTTACAGGGAAAGAACCATGTTTAAAAATGGCGATAGCCGTTTTTTTGAAACAAAGATATATTATGCCGATAGCACTGTTTTTAACATATTCTCTTACAAATTTATTGAAGGGAATGCTGTTCACGCGCTAACAGAACCCCGCAGCATCGTCATTTCAAAAACAACTGCGCAAAAATACTTTGGTAAAAACAAGCCCGCTCTGGGTAAAACACTTCAAACCGTAGCTGATTTATACAAAGTAACAGGTGTGATAGAAGACGTGCCGGCCAACTCGCATTTGCGCTTCGACATGCTGATATCGGCTTCTACCATTTTAACCGGTGACCAGGGTGGGCAGGGTGCCTGGGGTGGTTTTAATAATTTCACTTATGTACTTTTAAAACCGGGCACTACTCCGGAAGCATTTGAAAAAAAATTGCTACCCATGTACGACAGGTATATGGCCGCCATTTTTGCAAAATTCAATGTAAAAGTGAAATACGGTGTACAGCCGGTCACCTCCATACATCTTCATTCCAACCTGGAGGGTGAGCCGGAAGAATTGGGCAGTATCTCCTACATCTGGATATTTTCTGCCGTTGCCTTTTTTATGCTGCTGATTGCCTGTATCAATTATATGAATCTTACCACGGCAAGATCTGCCAGGCGGGCAAAAGAAATCGGTATCCGGAAAGTAACCGGTTCGTCAAGGGAACAGCTGGTGGCCCAGTTTTTAACGGAGTCGTTGCTGACGGCCTTCGTAGCAGTATTGCTGAGTGCAGGATTGGTAATGCTGTTACTTCCGCTCTTCAATGCTATTTCAGGGAAGGCGTTTACTATCCACACACTGCTGCAGCCTTTTAATATTGCGCTGTTACTGGTCATCACCCTGTTTACTGGTTTGGTAGGTGGAAGCTATCCGGCATTCTACCTGTCTTCTTTTATGCCCGTGAGCATTCTGAAAGGTGCATTGTCCAAAGCATCGGGCAATGTTAACCTGCGCAGGAGCCTGGTGGTGGTGCAGTTTTCCATTTCAATTATAATGCTCATCTGCACATGGGTGGTATATGCACAGCTGAAGTATGTAGAAAAGAAAGACCTTGGTTTCAGCAAGGACCAGGTGATGACCATAACGGTAAACACCGGGCAGGACGAACGCAACAAAATTTTTGGCCTCAACAATGACCTGCGTACGCAATCCACAGTAAAAGCAGTGGGTACCGGCAATGCCTATCCCGGAAGTCCGAATGTGAGCCTCAATTTATTCACAGTAGAAAGTAAAAATGGCTTTGTAGACAAGGGCGTCAATTGCTATTCAATTGATGAGCATTATATAGAAACACTTGGTATGCAGATAGTCAACGGCCGCAATTTTTCAGGTGCGGCAGATACCCTGCACAGCATTCTGGTGAATGAATCGATGGCAAAATATTTCAGCTGGGATCACCCGCTGGGCAAACGCGTCAAATTCCCCGGTGATACTTCAGGCAATTACCTGGAAGTGGTAGGCGTAATCAAAGATTTCAATCAAAAATCTTTGTATAATCCTATCGCCCCCTTGCTGTTGTTCTATGGAGCCAATAATAATGTGATACAGGTAAAACTCAATAACAGCAATATCAAATCATCTGTAACGCAGGCTGAAACCATTTGGAAAAAATACTTTCCGCAACTGCCTTTTGAATACAAATTCCTGGATGCAGACTTTAACTCGCAGTATGCAGCAGATCAAAAAAGGGGTAAAATATTTGCCAGTTTTTCCATACTTACCGTCATCATTACCTGTTTGGGATTGCTGGGCCTGATTGCTTTTATAACGCAGCAGCGGCAAAAGGAAATCAGCATAAGAAAAATTATGGGCGCCGGCTTGGCCGAGATTATACCCCTGGTTACAAAAAATTTTATATGGCTGGTCGGTATTGCCTGCCTCATTGCCTTCCCGGTGGCCTACCTGTTTATGAACAAATGGCTGAACTTATTTCCATACAACACAGGCCTGCAGGTAACACCTTTTCTGCTGTCTGCGGTAATTGTACTGGCCATTACCATGCTCACGGTCATTTTTCACACCGTAAAAGCGGCAGTTGCCAACCCGGCGGAAAATCTAAGAACGGAATGAGGGCGTGCAGCGTGAATGGTGAGGCGTGAGCAGTTACAAAAAAAACTTTTTCATTGCAATGGCAAATGGAACTGGAATAACAGCACCAGCATTCTAATTAAACATGTAAGGACGAAAGAAATCAGACATCAGAAATTCTCTTTTTATGCTAAAGAACTATTTCAAAATTGCGTGGCGCAACCTGGGTAAGAGCAAAGTTTCTTCCTTTATCAATATTGGCGGACTGGCGGCGGGTATGGCAGTGGCCATGCTGATCGGCTTGTGGATCTATGATGAACTGTCTTTTGATAAGTACCATAAAAACTACGATCGTATTGCACAGGTAATGCAGCACCAGGCTTTTAATGGAAAAATATATTCGCAGGAGTCCATCCCTTTTCCACTGGGTGGCGAATTGAGGAGCCATTACGGCAACAATTTCAAATACCTGGCCATGGCCTCCTGGGAAGGCGATCATATTCTTAGTATTGGTGATAAAAAATTATCACAAAACGGTTTTTTTATTGAACCGGACGGTCCGGAAATGCTGACATTAAAAATGTTGAAAGGAAAAGTTGACGGATTGAAAGACATGAATTCTATCCTGCTCTCAGCGGCTGCGGCAAAAGCAATTTTAGGAGAAGCCGACCCGATAAACAAAGTACTTAAAATAGACAATAAACTGGATGTAACAGTTAGGGGCGTGTATGAAGACTTGCCGCGCAATACAAAATTTGCCAAACTACAATTCATTGCACCATGGGATTTGTATGTTTCTGCAGAAAAATGGATCCAAAATTCAAGAACAGAATGGGGCAATAATTCATTTCAATTATTTGCGCAGGTAGCCGGCAATACAAACTTTGCAATGGTTGATAAGAAGATCATCAACGCAAAACTTGACAAAGTGCCACCGGAAGATAAAAAATACAAATCGCAGATATACCTGCACCCAATGCAGGATTGGCATTTAAGATCTGCCTGGGATGATAACGGTGTTAAAAAAGGCGGACTGATTGAATATGTATGGTTATTTGGCATGATAGGATGTTTTGTGTTGTTACTGGCCTGCATCAATTTCATGAATTTAAGTACAGCCCGTTCAGAAAAACGTGCCAGGGAAGTAGGCATACGAAAAGCTGTTGGATCATTGCGGTCTCAATTGATTGGACAATTTTACAGTGAGTCTTTACTCGTAGTCATTTTCGCCTTTCTTTTTTCAGTGGTATTGGTGGTACTTATTTTACCCTGGTTTAACGATGTGGCAAATAAGAAAATGATCATCCCATGGACAAATCCTTTATTCTGGCTGATCAGTACCGGCTTTACACTCATAACCGGTATTATTGCCGGCAGTTACCCTGCTTTGTATTTGTCTTCATTTAATCCGGTTAAAGTGCTGAAAGGTACTTTCCGCGTCGGCAGATTTGCCTCCATACCACGCAAGGCGCTGGTAGTTTTACAGTTTACCATATCGCTTGCATTGATCATTGGGACAATCATTGTTTATAACCAGGTTCAATATTCAAAAAACAGGCCCATTGGCTACAGCAGGGATGGGTTAATGATGGTAGAAATGAAGGGTCCTGATTTTTATGGAAAACGGGAACTGCTTGAAACCGAACTGAAAGCTGGCGGCGCCATACTGGAAATTGCCGAATCATCCAGTCCGGTAACGGCTGTATGGTCTAACAATGGCGGGTTGAGCTGGGAAGGGAAAGATCCGAACCTTGAAGCCGACTTTGCGACTATCTGGGTTAGCCACGATTTTGGAAAAACAGTTGGCTGGCAATTTAAAGAGGGGCGCGATTTTTCAAAGGAATTTGGAACCGATTCGGCTGGTTTTATCATCAATGAAGCGGCTGTTAAGTTCATGAACATTAAAGACCCGCTGGGCAAAATGATAAAATGGGGAGAAGGGCCCAATGCCAGGTCCTTTAAGATTACAGGAATTATCAGCGATATGGTGATGCAATCGCCCTATGAGCCTGTAAAACAAACCATCTACCTGCTTAACAAAGGAAATGAAAACTGGATAGTGCTGAAGCTTAATCCAGCTAAAAGCGCCGGTGAATCCATTGCAAAGATTGAAGCGGCGTTTAAAAAATACATCCCTTCGGCGCCTTTTGATTACAAATTTGCTGATACTGAGTTTGCTTCAAAATTTGCTGCCGAAGAACGCGTTGGCAAACTGTCCACCTTTTTTGCTGTGCTGGCTGTTTTCATCAGTTGCCTGGGTCTGTTTGGACTGGCTTCCTTTGTAGCGGAACAACGTACCAAGGAAATTGGTGTGCGTAAAGTACTGGGCGCCACCGTAACTAATTTATGGGGATTGTTGTCAAAGGATTTTGTGTTGCTGGTCGTTATCTCGGTTTTTATTGCAACACCTTTATCGTGGTGGTTTATGAGTAAGTGGTTACTTAAATATAATTATCATACCAGTATATCATGGTGGGTATTTGTAACATCGGCCCTGGGCGCGATGGTTGTTACCATTGCCACGGTGAGTTACCAGTCAATCAAAGCGGCATTGGCCAATCCGGTGAAGAGCCTGAGAAGTGAGTAGGACCTCACCCCCGCCCCCGGCTGAACGGTCATCCGGGCATCTTCGATGGCGAAGGGTACCCAAACTAAGGTCCCTGCCTCAGATGGCACGTGCGGGATTTTGAACAGCAAGAAGATTTGAACAAATAAAGAATTCAGGAAGAAAAGAAATCAGAAATTCCAAAATCAGAAATTGCTTTTTATGCTAAAGAACTATTTCAAAATCGCCTTCCGCAATCTCTGGCGCCACAGGGTTTTTTCTTTCATTAATATTATGGGCCTTACAGTTGGCCTTACCGCCTTCTTCCTGATATTTATGTACGTTAAATTTGAGTTGAGCTATGAATCCTTCAATACAAAAGCAGACAGGATATACCGCGTGGTAACCGATCTTAAAACGCCTTCAGAAACCATTAATACCAGTGGTCCGGCCTGGGCAGTAGGCCCCAATATAAAAGATGAATTTCCGGAAGTAGAATCCTTTGTGCGCATTTCCGGCACCAGCCTGCTGGTAAGAAAAGACGACATTAAGTTCCAGGAAGAAAATGCCATGTGGGCAGATGATGCCTTCTTCCAGGTATTTGATTATAAACTGCTGAAGGGAAATCCTAAAACAGCCTTGAAAGAACAGCTAAGCATTGTATTTACAGAAACAGCTGCAAAAAAATATTTTGGTAGTACTGACCCCATGGGCAAGACGCTCCTGCTTACCGGTGATGCTTTGCCGTCCACCGTAACCGGTATTATGAAAGACATGCCGGAAAACAGCCAGGTAAAAGCAGATATGCTGGTATCTATGAGCACACTTACGCAAAAGCTTAACCGCGGACTGGACAGTCAGTGGAGCAATTACGGCAACAGAACCTTCCTGCTGCTGAAACCGCAAACCAATGCAAACGCCCTGGCAGCCAAAATACCCGCTTTCCTGGAAAAACGCAATGGCACAGAGATGAAGCAACTGCAGATGTTTCCCAAAATACTGCTGGAACCATTGAAGGATGTCTACCTCTATTCCACGCGCGACGGCAGTAAAACCGGCAATAGCAATAACGTATATATTTTCTCCGTCATTGCATTGTTCATACTGGTAATAGCCTGTATTAATTTTGTAAATCTTACCACGGCCAGATCTGCAGAAAGAGCCAAAGAAGTGGGCATCCGCAAAGTAGTAGGTGCGGGTAAGCCTCAGCTGGCCAAACAGTTTATCGGCGAAAGTGTGCTGATTTGTGTGATTGCATGTATACTGGCCATCATAGCCTCAGGACTGCTGTTATCTTCCTTTAACCAGCTCTCGGGCAAAATTATCGGTACCAGTATTTTTAAGCATCCTGCTTACCTGCTGCTGCTGCTGGGAATTGCTATTGCCATTGGTATCCTGGCAGGTATTTATCCCGCAATGGTACTTTCTTCTTTTCAACCCGTAAAAGTATTAAAGGGACGGTTTGCCACCGGCACCAGAGGCATCCTGCTGCGAAAGGGTTTGGTGGTAGCACAGTTCACCATCTCCATCGGGCTCATCATAGGAACTATTGTGGTGTATTCTCAAATGAAATACATGCGCAGCCAGGATCTTGGCTTCAATAAAGATCAGAAACTGATTATAGATTCCCATGGTGACCAGTCAAAAATGGTTTTCAAACAGGCAGTCAGCAGTCTCCCCAATGTACTCTCCACTTCATTGGCAGGCAGTGTACCCGGCGGTGGTAACCCCGGCGCCTACTCGCAGGTAGAAAATCGCAAGGGCGACATGCAGATTGCCAATCTTGATCTCTACTTTACAGATTTTGACTATATACCCCAATATAAAATTAAGATGGTGGCAGGCAGGGCCTTTTCAAAAGACATGGGCACCGATACCACACAGGCTATGATACTGAATGAAACAGCCGTTAAAATGTTTGGCTACAATTCGCCCAAAGACATCATCGGCAAAAAATTTGACCAGTGGGGCCGCAAGGGAATGATCATCGGTGTAACAGAAGATTTCCATTTCCGCTCCCTGCAGGAAGTAATTAAACCGCTGAGCATACGCATTGAACCCGGTGGTTGCGACCTGGTATCAGTAAATATCTCGGGCGCCAATACGCCCGCCACCATTGCCGCTATAGAGGCCAAATGGAAATCGCTGATCCCCAACCGGCCTTTTAACTATTTTTTCCTGGACGAGTTTTTTGATAAGCAGTACCGCAGTGAGGTAAGGTTTGGTAAACTGTTCCTGAATTTTTCACTGCTGGCCATTTTTATTTCCTGCCTGGGTTTATTGGGACTGGCTTCTTACAGCACCATGCAACGCACCAAAGAAATAGGTATCCGCAAAGTAATGGGTGCTTCGGTGGCGGGCATTGTGAATTTGCTCTCCCGGGATTTCCTGCTGCTGGTGCTGATTTCATTTATTATTGCCGCGCCTATTTCCTGGTTTGGCATGCACAGCTGGCTGAAAGATTTTGCTTACAGGATTGATATCAGCTGGTGGATTTTTGCACTGGCAGGCTTGCTGGCAGTATTTATCGCAGTGGGCACTATCAGTTTCCAGGCCATCAGGGCAGCCGTAATGAACCCGGTGAAGAGTTTGAGAACGGAATGACCTCAACCCTGCCCCTCTCCACAAAGTGGCGAGCGAAGTTGCTTCGTAGCATGGAAGCGTGAATAGCGGGGCGTGAGTGGTGAGCAGGATTAGAACACGTGCTTCGGCTAAAAATGGCAAGTGTGGCTCTCCATTTAAGATTGGAACAATAAAGTATTCCGGAATAGAAGAAATCAGCAATCGCCAAATCAGACCCGTCCGAACCCCAGCCCGAAAGATTTCATTCTGGCGGGTCATCCGGGTGGGCATCAGAAATTGAATGTTATGCTAAAGAATTATTTCAAAATTGCCTTTAGAAACCTGAAGCGTAACAAATCTTACGCCGCCATTAATATTATCGGGCTATCGCTGGGCATTGCCAGCAGCATACTCATTTTCACGCTGGTGTTGTATCATTTCAGTTTCGACAATTTCCATCCAAACAAAGACAGGATATACCGCGTGGTTACAGAACTCCACAATGAAGACATTGGCCATACCCCCGGTGTGCCACCACCTTTTACAAAGGCATTCCGAAACGATTATAGTTTCATTGAAAAAGCAGCCCGTGCCGTATCCTTTGGGGACGTGGTTATTACATTTCCCGCAGAAAAAGAAAATAAAAAATTCCAGGAAGAAAGCGGACTAACGGTGGTAGAACCTGCTTTTTTTGACATTTTCTATTTTCCACTGGCCGAAGGAAATATCAAAACAGCCCTTGAGCAACCCAACACCGCCATCATTACGCAGAAGATGGCCAACAAATACTTTGGTACGGCGCATGCCATTGGCAAGCTGCTGCGGGTAGACAATAAGGTAAATTTTGCAGTTACCGGTATCCTGAAAGACATTCCCATCAACACTGACCGCAGGCAGGAAATATATGTTTCTAACCTGAACATGAAAGATATGAGCGAATGGATTTCAAAAGACGGAAGCTGGGGTGGCATTAACAGCGAGACACATTGCTTTATATTGTTGAAAAAAGGAACTACAGCAAAACAGGCAGAAAGCGTTTTTCCCGCATTTAATAAAAAATATTACGCCAATAATCCCATCAACCAAAAGGCCTTTATCTTTAAACTGCAGCCACTGGCTGATATGCATTTCAACCCCGACTATAACGGCTATGCAGAAAAGAAATATCTGTGGGCGCTATTAATGGTAGGACTATTCCTTATCATCACTGCCTGTGTCAACTTTGTGAACCTGGCCACGGCCCAGGCGGTAAACAGATCCAAAGAAGTGGGTATCCGCAAAGTGCTGGGCAGCCTGCGTTTTCAACTGTTCTGGCAATTCATCGCAGAAACAGCACTGATCACCTTTTTTGCAGTGTTACTGGCCTACGGCCTGGCAATACTGGGACTGCCCTACCTGAATACGCTGTTTAAAACGTCGCTTTCCATTAATCCGTTTACCAATACAAGTTTATTAATATTCACTTTTGTAGTAGCATTACTGGTAACCTTTCTCTCTGGTGCCTACCCGGGCATGGTGCTCTCCGGGTTTCAGCCCATCGCCGCCCTGAAGGGTAAATTATCACAGAAAAGTACCGGCGGATTCTCGCTGAGAAGAGTACTGGTGGTGACGCAATTTGCCATTTCGCAATTGCTGATCATCGGCACTATTGTAATTGCCAGCCAGATGAAATATTCCAAAACAGCTGATTTGGGATTCAATAAAGACGCCATCATTATGCTGCCGGTACCCGTAAGCGATTCCACCGGCCGTATAAAAATGCAAACCATGAAAAACAGGCTGGCCTCCGTGGCAGGAGTAGAAAAAATATCTTTCTGTATGCAGGCACCCGCCTCCAGCTCTAATAATACCACCAGCATTAAATACGATACAAGGCCCAAAGAGGAAATATGGGAAGTAAATGCCAAGGCGGCAGACGATCAGTTTGCACCCACCTTCGGCTTGAAGATGGTGGCTGGTAGAAATCTTTATCCATCAGACACCACCCGTGAATACCTGGTGAACGAAACACTGGTAAGAAAACTAAACCTCAAATCACCACAGGATATTATCAATAAAAACATAGAAATAAACGGCAAGACAGCGCCCGTGGTGGGCGTAGTAAAGGACTTCAACAATTATTCGTTCCGCACAGAAATTATACCCTTGGTTATCTTCCCTAATTACGGTTACTATGGAAACTGCGGCGTTAAAATAAATATGTCCAGTGCAAAGCCTGCCCTGGCGGCTTTTGAAAAAATCTGGAACGAGACCTATCCGGAATATGTATACAACTACCAGTTCCTGGATGAACGCATTGCCAGGTTTTATGAACTGGATGATATTATGCTGAAGCTGATACAGGCGTTTGCAGGCATTGCCATATTTATTGGTTGTCTTGGTCTCTATGGATTGGTATCGTTTATGGCAGTACGCAAAACAAAAGAGATTGGCGTAAGAAAGGTATTGGGTGCTTCGCTGGGCAATATTTTATGGTTGTTCGGAAAAGAGTTTTCCCGCCTGCTCATCATTGCATTTTTAATTGCTGCGCCGCTGGCCTGGTGGGTCATGCACTCTTACCTGCAGGAATTCAAATACCGTATTGCTATTGGTCCGGGTATTTTCTTACTGGCCATAATGAGCACAGCAGTGGTGGCAGCGATTACCGTAGGCTATAAATCA
>JANPGT010000319.1:0-4983 GCA_031424135.1 Chitinophagaceae bacterium | reverse complement strand
AATTCAAAATTCAAAATTTATAATTCAACATAGTATTCGTCGGCTATGGCAATGGCTTCACTGATAATAGCAAGGCCCTCATCAATCTGTGCTTTGGTAACAATCAGCGGTGGCGCTACAAAAATGTAGTTCCAGCGTACAAATGTGTACATGCCCAGTTCCTTGATCTTTGCTGCTACCTGGTTCATCACGGTCATCTCATTGGGTTTGGCATTAAAAGGCGCCTGTGGTTCTTTAGTTTTTTTATTTTTTACCAGTTCTATACAGCCCAGTAAACCGGTATTCCGGAAATCGCCTATGCTGGGATGTTTTTGTTGTAACAACGCCACCTGTTCATTCATGTACCTGCCCATGGCAATGGTGTTGTCTATCAGTCCATCTTCTTCATAAATAGCAAGGGTAGCCAGGGCTGCCGCACAACTAACGGGGTGGGCGGAATAGGTAAGGCCGAGCGGCAGCATGGCTTCATCGTATTTTGCGGCAATGGTATCCGTTACCATCAGGCAGCCAAAAGGAAGATAACCGCAGGTGAGTCCTTTGGCCATGCAAATCATATCTGGTATGATACCGTGGTTTTCAAAACCAAACCATTTCCCGGTGCGGCCAAACCCACTCATCACCTCATCCATTATCAGTAAGATGCCGTGCTGGTTACAGATATTCCTCACTGCTTTTAAATAACCCACCGGGTATTGCAAACAACCCGAGGTGCCAGACTCGCCCTCCAGTAAGATAGCAGCGATATTGCCCGGCCCTTCGTATGCAATCATTCTTTCCAGGCTGGCAACGGCTTCTTTTAGTAAGTTGTCTGCACCGTATTCCCAGCGGTACAAATAAGGCAGATCAAAATGCACAAAATTGGGCGATTGCTGCGCATCCATGGGCAGGCGGCGCGGATCGCCGCTGGCCGACATAGCGCCGTACGATGCGCCATGGTATGACTGGTAGCGGCTGAGTATTTTGTGGCGCCCGGTATAAAGCCTGGCCAGTTTAATGGCATTTTCAATGGAGGTAGCGCCACATAGGGTAAAGAATGCTTTGTTCAATTCACCGGGACAAATCTCCGCCAGTTTTTTACCCAGCTCACCCCTTGCTTTGGTAACGCAGCTGGGGGTAACATAAGCTACTTCCTGCATTTGCTTTACTACAGCGTTGGTAATGCGCTGATCGCCATGGCCCACATTTACATTCATCAACCCCGATGAAAAATCAATATACCTGTTTCCATCATAATCGTATAAATAAACACCAGCTGCATGTTTTACGGCAATGGGCGCAATGCCTTTTTGCTTGCTCCAGCTGAACAGGGTGTAGTCAAGATTGTCCTGGATGATTTCCTGCGCTTCGGAGATGGTTTGTGTACTCATTGTTTTATTTTTTTGAACCAACATTTGTTTTTCAATGCAGCATCGTTGTGTCACTCCCTTGTACTGCATAGCATTGCGCTGCTTCTATAATTAATAGCAATCATTGTTTTACTGCTGGCTGCTATGTCACCCCTTCGGGGTTAATCGACCTTATCATTACTTATATTAATGTCAGCCTTTCAGGCTTTCGATTGATATTTCTTTGGGCTGAGCTTTTGAATAGGTGTAATTACTACTCTGCAGAGAGTCCGACCTAAGTCTCCCCTTCAGGGGGACAGGGGGTTAACTCATCCAGTTTACCCCTGCTTCGGCATTCCATTTAACGGTACTCTTTTTCAGCTTGGTCCAGAATTCAATAGAACTCTTACCGGTGATATCACCCACCCCAAAGCGGCTTTCATTCCAGCCACCAAAGCTGAAGGGTTCGCGGGGTACAGGTACGCCCACGTTTACACCAATCATACCGGCACTGGCGTGGTCAATAATATAACGGGCCATGCCCCCGTTTTGGGTAAATACGCTGGCGGCATTGCCATAGGGACTGGCATTTTCAATGGCCAATGCTTCATCTACCGTATGGGTGCGCATGATGCTGATAACGGGGCCGAAAATTTCTTCTGTTGCTACGCTCATGCCGGGGGTTACAAAATCAATCACGGTGGGCCCTACATAGGTACCTTTTTCTTTACCAGGCACAACGGTGTTACGGCCATCTACCAAAATTTTGGCGCCATCCTTTTCTGCTTCGCCGATAAATTTTTCTATTCTTTGCTGCGATGCTTTATTGATAACCGCACCCAATGTTTTACCGGGAATAATTTTTCTTGCTTCATCACAGATTTTGGCAATGATATGATCTACATCGCCTACGCCTACCATGGCGCTTGCAGCCATGCAGCGCTGCCCGGCACAACCACTCATACTGGCCACTACATTCTGCGCCGTCATACCCGGTACAGCATCAGGCAATACCATTAAGTGATTTTTGGCGCCCCCAAGTGCCAGGCAGCGTTTATAGTTGCCCGTGGCACGCTGGTACACCAGTTTGGCAATTTTTGTACTGCCCACAAAAGACACAGCTTCAATACCGGGATGATCACAGATGGCATTCACAATAACCGCATCTCCGTGTACGATGTTGAATACGCCGTCGGGCAAGCCGGCTTCTTTTAGCAGCGATGCCAGCCTGCCGCAACTCAGCGGTACTTTTTCTGAAGGTTTTATGATCATGCAATTGCCCAGGGCAATGGCGTTGGGGATGGTCCAGTTGGGTACCATACTGGGGAAATTAAAAGGCACAATAGAGGCTACTACACCCAGGGGCACATGTTCGGTGCGGCATTCTACCCCCTTGCTCACTTCCAGGATTTCTCCTGTAACCAGTTGGGGCAGCGAAGTAGCAAATTCAGTGAGCTCAACGCATTTCTCTATTTCGGCAATGGATTCGCTGAGGGTCTTGCCATTTTCTTCGCTGCAAAGGGCGGCCAGTTCCTGCAAGTTTTTCTCCAGCAGGTTTTTGTAGCGAAAAAATACCTGTACCCGTTCTTTAATAGGCGTCTTACTCCAGCCAGCGAAGGCTTTTTTGGCGGCCTGTACAGCGGCGTCCAGGTCATGCGCGGCAGACATGGGTACGGTAGACAAAAGATTGCCGTCTACCGGCGAAATTACTTCAACGACAGTGGCCGCTTCCGGCGTGATGAACTGCCCACCGATAAAATTCTGAATAGGTGCATATTTCATTATGGTAAGTTAAATCATAAATTTTGCAGAAAATGCGTAGCACGATTTGAATTTGCCAAACTGGGGCAAAATTAACCGGGGGTTGGCCCTGCTTTCGTTAACGGGCGGGTCGCTCTTTCTTCCGGCCTGCCCCGCGCTTGCTGCTGGGGGCGGCTCACCCTTGAACTGAGATAATCTGGCGATCAGTAAGGAGAGCCGCCCTGTTTACTCTTATTGTATGCTGGTTCAAAATAGAGCGACCCTCCTTTTGTCGTTAACACCGGCCCTCATTCAGTCGTCAATGAGATGCGGATCAAAAACCTGTTTTCAGTTAGTTTTAATAATTTTGCAGTCGCTGGCCTTTACCCTTCACCTTCAACCCCTGCAATCATGAAAAAGAGATATGTGCTGCTGGTCATTAATACCATTTTATTGCTTAATGCCATTGCCCAGCCCCCAACCCCCGATAAAGTATATGGCCGGCTTTTTCATGACGTGCAGATGGCCCGGATCTTCCCCGATAGCAAAACCTTTGTAGACTGTATCCCCAAAAAGTCGCCGGCAGACATTGTAGCTGCTTACCAGAAAATTCTCAGTACACCCGGTATCCGTTTCTCGCTGAAATTATTTGTAGAAGAAAATTTTGAACTGCCGGTAACCCCGCAGCTTAATTATATTACCAAAGAAAAAGACATTGAGCAGCATATCAAAAATCTATGGGGCGTTTTGAAAAGAAACCCCGACTCTGCTACCGCCAATAGCAGTTCGCTGATACCACTGCCGCATCCTTACCTGGTGCCTGGCGGCCGTTTCAGGGAAGTATATTATTGGGATACCTATTTTACCATGCTTGGCTTAAAAGAAAGCGGTGAAAATGAGTTGATAGAAAATATGGTAAAAAATTTTGCTTACCTCATTGACTCTGCAGGGCATATCCCCAATGGCAACCGCAGCTATTACAGCAGCCGCTCGCAACCACCTTTTTTTGCATTGATGGTAGAACTGCTGGCATCGGTAAAAGGAGACGCGGTCTACCTGGCATACCTGCCACAGCTGGAAAAAGAATACCGTTACTGGATGGAGGGTCATGAAAAATTGAAACCATTGCAGTCAAACAAATCCACTGTGAAAATGGCAGACGGCAGTTTACTGAACCGGTATTGGGATGAGCTGGACATTCCAAGACAGGAAGCGTATTATGAAGACCAAACCCTGGGGGCCAGGCTGCCCGGGGCAAGGGCAAAGAAACTGAACCGCGATCTGCGTGCTGCGGCTGCCAGTGGCTGGGATTTCAGCAGCCGCTGGTTTTCCGATAAGAAGACCCTCAGCAGCATTCAAACCACCAGCATTGTACCGGTTGATTTAAACTGCCTGCTCTATAAACTTGAACTGGTGATTGCCAAAGCCAAATTATTGCAGCGCAACGATAGTGATGTGACTGCCTACAGGAAAAAAGCTTCCGCCAGGCTAAATGCCATTGATAAATACTGCTGGAACAAAAGAATAAATTTTTATACCGATTATAATTTTATTGCAAAAAAGCAGTCAGACCTGGTTACACCGGCAGGCATGTACCCTTTTTGTTTTTTTGATCAAAAATTGGATTACATGAGTTTGCTGGCACGCCGTATTGGTGATGTGGTAAAGGCCAAACTGCTGAAAGAGGGCGGTATTGTTACCACAGAAAACGCCACCGGCCAGCAATGGGATGCACCCAATGGATGGGCGCCGCTGCAATGGATGACCATCTGGGGCTTTGACCGCTGCGGGCAAAAAGAACTGGCCAGGGATATTGCCCAGCGCTGGATGGCGCTGAATATAAAAGTGTTCAATGAAACCGGTAAGCTGATGGAAAAATACAATGTGGTGGATCCAAAAGCGGCTGCGGGTGGGGGTG
>JANPGT010000318.1:0-2633 GCA_031424135.1 Chitinophagaceae bacterium | reverse complement strand
ATAAGCATCGCCCAGCCTGCCGATACTTTCCTTCCAGGTATGCTGTAAAGCAAACTGTTTGCGGCCCTGTTTTATTGCGTCGTTATTGGCCATTTCCCGGTGGTTAATAATATAGTTAATTTTTTCTGCATATTCTTCTTTGCCAAGGCATAAAAAGCACCAGGGGGCAAACATTTTCATGCCCTCTGTTGCGGTGGCCACCAGCGGCTTTCCCATGGCAAGGTACTCATCTGCTTTTCTTGGGTAATTTCCACGCGTAATATCATTTATCACCTGTGGGTTGATGCAGATATCAAACTGGTTAATATAGCCTGCCAGTGTCTGGGGTGGTTTACCTCCTAAAAAATAAACGTTTTCCAGGTGCTGGAGTGCTTGTTTTTTAAACATCGGGTCAACCGGCCCTACCAGTACAATACTGCACTGCGGGAAGGTCTCAGCTATGTGCTGTATAATGCCTGTATCAATCCGCCAGGGGCTCACAAAACCGGTATAGCCTATAACAGGGTGGGGGATGGTCTGCATATCAGCCGGCACGGGTATAGTGGGTGCTAGAAAGGGACTGAAATCACATCCCTGTCCAATATCTGCACTGTTGGGATTGAACTGCCTGGCATAATCAGCCAGCCAGCTGGAATTGGCCACTACCAAATCAGCCTTCTGCAGCATCCCTTTTTCCAGTCTTGGACCATGCTTTTTGAAAAAATCTACGCCCAGCATATAATCGCGCAGGTAAAAAATATAATGGCTGCAGGCAATCATTTCTTTCAGGTAAAAGCCACGGATAAAATCGTTGTCGTTAATCAGCAGGGGATTGCTGAATTGAAGTTGCTGAATTGCCTTATTGATTTGCTTTGCCAGCCGCCTGCTGTTGATCCGGTTCAGCCAATCGTGCATGCCAGAAAAAGGAATAGCATTAATAGATTCCGCAATAACGCGTGGATTCTGCACCCATAGATTGGGTTGCACCTCTTCCAGTTCACCGGCACCTGTTCTTATGCTTGCCAGTCTTGTGCGGGTAGTTGCCTCATTTTTATTTTTGAGCAGGCTGCTGCGGTCCAGGGCACGGTTTACAAATAAAACACGGTTTTTCCGTGCCAGTTCCATGGCCATGTCTTTAAAATTACTGCCTATTTCAGTGTCCCACGACTGAAGACTGAACATGACAATATCCCTGTTGCTGATAAAATGATGTTCCATAAGGTTCGCCCTTTATTGTTTCGGGGCAATATTCACCGCTTTGTAAAATTGTATTTCTGATTCCGGCTTTTTGAGTGAAAACAGCCACCATGCGCCTGCCCGTACAAAAAAGTTATATACTACAATAGGTATAATTACCCCAATGGATATGGCAATCAGCATAATCAGGGGGATATAGGTAATGTGCAGGAAACGCACCAGCACAATCCTTACCGCGGCTATCAGCATCAGGTGCATCAGGTAAATAAATAATGAATGGTATCCTACCACCCTCAGCCACCTGAGTATGTTTCTTTTTTCCAGTATATGTGTCAGCTGTATTATAAATGCGCAACCGCTGAGAGAGATAGGCAGAAAGAGCGCAGGCATTTCCCTGTTTACATAATCATCATCTCCCTGGCCAATATTGATAACGGTGAAAATGGTCTGCATAATAATACAGAAAACAGCGGAACTGTACAGCCATTTTGGCGACAGTATAATGCCCGGTGCCTCTTTTTTGAAAATAAACGATGATATAAGATCCCCGATGCAAAAATAAATGTAATGGTGAAAAATATCGGGGAAGATATAAAAGGTAATTCCTTTATACCCCATATAACCGGCTGCGCCGTACATCAGCAGGCCCAGTATTAGCTGCTGTTGCAGGGTAAAACGCAGTACCACCTTAAATAAAGCATAAAAAGCACCTACAAAAAATAATGCATTCAGGTACCAGAATTGCTGGTTGTTGCTGGGGTTACGCGGAAATATAATCAGGTTTACATAATCAAAAGGCTCGGGCCTGCCGTTTACATAGTCTTTCAGCAGCAACTGCAGTGTTATCTGCAGTGAGCCCCATATAATTAACGGGTAAAAGACAATTTTGAACCGGCCCCCTATATAATCAGCCAGGCCTTTTTTCTGCAGGCTGCGTGACACAAATAAACCGGAAATAATAAAGAAGAGCGGCATCCTGAAACTATAAAAGCACACGTTTAGAATTTCCAGCAGGTAAAAATCACTTACCGGCAGGTTGGCTTCCTTCAGGCCATCAAAGCAGTGCCTGTAACATACCAGCAGTATGCAGATGCCTCTTGCATAATCAATCCATGCCAGCCGGTTACTGGCTAAAACAAATCGGGCATTAAATAGATCTTTAAACAATTTGATCCGGGTTTAAGGGTTTAATGGTGCAAGTATTTTTTCATTTTCAAAGGGTAGGGGATTATTTTTCAATATGGCTGTTTTGCGCAGCCCCGCACGTTTTATCCAACAGGCCCGGTTTGCGCGTTAAAACTGTTCAACAGTGGCTACAGGATAAGGGCAGCACAATGGTAAAAGTTTTACATGTCTATATTGTCTTTTTCTACACCGTTCAGTACAGCACCCACCAGTTTTTCCTTATGACTTTTCAGGAAACGGATAGCATCCTGGTCAGTTTGACGGATAACAGC
>JANPGT010000317.1:0-2933 GCA_031424135.1 Chitinophagaceae bacterium | reverse complement strand
ACAGTTTTTTCATAGCTGCAGTTTTTTAAGTGCTTGATTTACCATTCAATGTCGTTTAGCTATGCTACTCACCCCGTCACGCCTGGGCGTTACACCCCTCTCTGCGTTGCAGAGAGGGGAAGCGCATCGTAGATGCGCAGGGGTGAGCTATACTAACTACACAACATTGTTTTAAAATTACCCATAAAAAAAATAGCATGAAAAATTTTCATGCTATTCCCTGTTGTATAAAACTTAGCTGCCGGTGAATCCGGTAAATATTTACTGGTTACCTGGTTACGGCGCGCTGCGAATAATTCCTGGAGGGCCTGTTGCCGTTATTGTCCCTGTTATTGCCCTGGCTTTTACGCTGGTTGAACGAAGGTGTGTGGTGATGCCTCACAGCAGGTGCTTCCGGCATGGCTACTGGTGTAAAACCCTGTGAACTTACTACGGGTATTTTTTTACGGATGAGCTTTTCTATATCAGTCAAATAGGTACGCTCTCCACGATCACAGAAAGAGATGGCGGAACCGCTGGCGCCTGCACGGCCTGTTCTGCCAATACGGTGCACATAAGTTTCCGGCACATTGGGTAATTCATAATTAATTACATGGGCCAGTTCATCAATATCAATACCACGGGCGGCGATATCTGTAGCTACCAGTACACGGGTACGTTTGCTTTTAAAATTGGCCAGGGCAGCCTGGCGGGCATTCTGTGATTTATTACCATGGATGGCCTCTGTACGTATACCGGCAGTGTTAAGTACACGCGCCAGTTTATCGCACGCATGCTTCATCTGTGTAAAGATCAATACAGTTTCTATGGCCTCATCCTTTAGAAGATGAATCAGGAGGGATTGTTTGTTCTGTTTGTCAACCATATAAACGCCCTGCTGTATCATGTCTACTGTAGAAGAAGGTGGTGTAACTTCTATTTTTACCGGGTCTTTCAGGAGCACTTTTGCCAGCTGCTGAATTTCAGGCGGCATTGTAGCAGAGAAAAACAGGGTCTGCCTGTTGGCAGGCAGTTTGGCAATGATGCGTTTTACATCGTGCACAAAGCCCATATCCAGCATTCGGTCTGCCTCATCCAGGATAAAATAACGGATATCTCTCAGTGAAATATGGCCCTGTTGCATCAGGTCAAGCAGACGTCCAGGGGTGGCTACCAGGATATCTATGCCGCGGCGGATGTTCTGCACCTGGCTGTGTTGTGAAACACCACCAAAAATAACCTGGCTGCGCAGTGGCAAAAACCTTCCGTAGGCCTGGATGCTTTCGCCAATCTGGATAGCCAGCTCGCGGGTAGGTGTAAGTATAAGGGCAGTTATTTTGTGCTGGGTATCTCCTGTTTGCTCCTTTTGCAGGTGCATCAGCTGCAGAATGGGAATGGTAAAAGCGGCGGTTTTGCCGGTACCGGTCTGGGCACAACCCAGTAAATCTCTTTTTTCCAGGATAACCGGGATAGATTTTTCCTGGATGGGGGTAGGATTGCTGTAACCTTCTTTGATCAGGGCCTGTAACACAGGCTCTATGAGCTGTAATTCGTTAAATAACACGTTGTAATTGTTTTTGTAAAAAATGTGATAAGGCTTTCAGAATTAATCTGATACTTATCTGCCTTAGGTATAGCGGTTGCTGATTTGGAGGAGATGAACTACTGCACAAACGAAGAAAGCACTAACGTTAAGAGTTGCGAAGCTACAACAAAAAAACCGGACAAATGAATAAATCTTACCAAAGCCCTGTTAATAGCTGGTTCAGTTGTAGCAAGCGGCGCAAAGCAGCTGCCGGTTAAATGCACTGATTCATACCCGGTAGCCACCTATATCCCCTGATGGAGCCTTCCGTGTACCAAGTCTAAAGGGAATACCGATGACACGGATTAGACGGATTGAAAGGATCTTTTATTTCTGCGAAGCAGAAAATATCCCCGCCTGAACGGACGGGCAGGCGTACAAATCCATAATGAGGGAACCAATGGGATAAACACGGATAGCTTTCGCGTCCTTTGGACGAAAAAAATCCGTCTTATCCGTGTTATCCCCCGCCAATGCGGGTCAAGCGGTGTTCTTTTTTCCTGGGTAAAAGATGTGGCTGCACGGTAGCTGATGGAGCCGGGCTTTGCCTCAAACAGCACGGCAGGTACACAGGTTGCGGTGGTATTACAGTTAGTGTTTGGGCTCTTTGAAATTATCCGAAATAACAATCCGCGGATGTTCATTTACTTCCGCTGCCCATTTATACAGCAGCTCACTTTCCAGGGGTTCATAAATATCTCTTTTTTGCGGATCTGTGGGGAGCTCTTTTAACGGCAGCAGTAATAAAAAATCAGGCTCAGTATAATCATAGTGATTGTCTGCTGTAAATCCCACTACCTGCACAAATTTATACCCCCTGCTCTGCAGGTTGTCAAGCGCCTTTACATTGAATTCAATGGTACCCGATCTGCCTTCCGATATACCTCTTCGCATACGGTTGTTTTATTGTTTGTAATAACAGCAGCGGTACCATTAAGTTTGAACAGCAGCAGAATAATTCAGAAAAAAATAAGTTTGCTTCAGCTGCTTTTGTGAACAGGTATGCATGCCACCTGCCTTCAGTGACCATGTTTAAATTCCTAATCACCAGGAATCATTTTATTAAACATTATATATTGATGCCTCCCGGATATCTGCCTGTGCAGCGATTTCTTTATTATCTCATTACTGCCTATTTTCACAGCATGCCAGTGACGGATCCGTATATCAAAAAATTATTGCAGTGTATAGACCTGGAAGAAAAAGAACAGGTAAAAAGATTCAGTCTTGATCAGCAGCATACGCTGAAATCATTAAAAGCAGAAGGGCTGGCGCTGCACCCCATTGTGGTTACGCGAAAGACCTTTGGTTATGCAGATTATCCTGAAATCAGTTTCCGCCTCAACTTTCCGGCAGAGACCAACCTGTT
>JANPGT010000316.1:0-3083 GCA_031424135.1 Chitinophagaceae bacterium | reverse complement strand
GCCTCTTGATTATAGTCAACTTATTAAATATTTACATAACTTGGTGTAAGAATTGCAGGAAGTTTGAAGCAATATCCAATAATTAAAATAAACGGACCTATAAACGCATTTTAACCTAACGGAAATCTGTGAAAGACCCACGTACATCCATTATCTTTTTGAAAACCGCGTAAAAACATAGGTTTAGGCGCTGATCTCAAAAAACACAAGAACGCCCCTTCGTAAGACGGGGCGTTCTTATGTTCAGTTGTTAACGCTTCAATGCTGTTTAATAAAAAAGCAAGCCTCGCTAAGGGCTTGCTTTTTTATTAAGTAGGGCAATTACACTAAAATTTATCCCAAAAAAGCTTAGTGGTTACTTCGTCGCCGCCAATGGACATGGCTGCTGCAGTATAGTTCACCGTATTTACATTTTGCTCATTGATGGGATAGGTAAACCTTACCGGGTAGTCTGATGCGGCATTAGAGGGTTTAGGCAATACAGGAAAATCAAACCTCCGCTGCTCTATCCAGGCATCCCATCCGCGGTTATAGAGTGCTACCCATTTTTGGGTGCCAATTTTCTGTTTCCAGGTGCCGGTAGCTGTGGCATAGGCAACGGCAGGTTGCGCCAGGTAAACAGTGGCATCGGTAGCGGAACCACCCCAGAACTGAATAGAGGCGGTAATGGCTTTATTATAAAATGATTCGGCTGTTCCACCTACAGAGAAACCTCTCTCAGCTGCTTCTGCCAGCAGGAAGGATACTTCTGCATAGTCCAGTAAATCGCCGGGAAAATCAGCATAGCTTAGCCTGCCTGCATCCGTTACATCACCGGGGTTAAACTGTTTAATCAATCCTGCCGGTTTAGAAAAAGTGGAGTAGGAGCTGGAGCGACCCGGTCCATTACCTGAATAATTACCGGCATTGTCTACCGTGAAATAATAAGGACGGCGCGGATCATTATTGGCATTCATTGCGTTTACTACTGAACTGTTGGCTACAAAGTCCTTTCTGCCGCTCTGTACCAGGTCTACCCAAACAGGGTTTGTATTGGGCGGACTGGAAACATATTTAAACAGGGCATTGTTATTATTAGACGTGAAGACGCCTGCTGCCACTGCTGTTTCCACGGCGGTTTTGGCTTTTGCTGCATCATCGTCTGCTATGGTCATCGCCATTTTCAGTTTTAAAGAATTGGCAAATTTCTTCCATGCGGATACATCACCGTTGTAAATAATATCAGCCTGTCCAAAGCTGCCGGCGGTAGCGTCAAGTGCTGCAATGCTGGTATCAAGCCGGGTCAGCAGATCTGCAAACACTGTTTTCTGGTTATCATATTTTGGAAACGTGTTTTTAATATTCAGCGCGGCCGAGTAAGGCACATCGCCAAAAGATGTTACCAGGTAATACCAGGTGTATATTTCCATGATGTCTGTAACTGCCAGCTTGTTTTTTTGTGTTTTTGCATCGGATGATTCTGTAGGTACGATGGCTTTCACTTCCCGCAAATCGCGCAGTACATCCCTGTTCAGCGCATCCCACATATTGTCCGGAATCTGCCGCGTAACAATATCATAACGGCTTTCATCCGTATAGGTGGTTTCCTGCCAGTATTGTACCACCAGCCTGAAAATATTCAGGTTTACATTGGTGGAAGTAAGAGTATTGCTGAACGTGCGCTGCGCGTTGGTAAAAAGGGCCGCAGACGGAAGGCTGACCGGATTCTTTGGATCCGTATTCAGGTTGCTGAGATCTTTTGTGCATCCCGTCAAAACGAGGGCGGATGCAGCAAGTATGAATATTTTTTTCATAATAGTTTTTTAGAAATTTAATTTAACATTGAATGCAAAGGACCTGATAGCAGGATAAGCACCGGTCTGGAAACCCTGCAGGTTGCCTGAGCTGAAACCTTCTTCAGGATCAGAATAAGGCAGGTTTTTGTGGATGATCCACAAATTCCTTCCAATCAATGAAAAGTCTATTCCTTTAAAGGGTTTAATACGCGCAATGGTTTTGGCGGGTAAAGAATAGGTCAATACTGCTTCACGCAGTTTTACATAACTGGCGTCATATACAAAAGCCGCATCAGGGTTGATGGAATAGCCATAGGCACCATAATCACTGTTGCTGGTTCTGATGATATTGGCTTTACCATCCTGTGTTACACCCGGCCTGATAAATCCACCACCGTCAGCCAGATCATTCCTGGACGGGTTGCCCAAATCATTAAGGCCGGCGGTCTCTTTATACAGGCCGGTAGCAAGGCCATAATACATGTCGGTTGAAAAAACACTACCTCCTTTTCTTACATCAATCAGGAAACTGAAAGCAACATTCTTGTATTTAAACGAGTTGTTGACGCCGCCAATCCAGTCGGGGTTGATATTGCCGATTACTTCATTGGAGGTAGCAGACTTCAGGTAGTCGCCGCCGGCATCCACTGTTTTCTGTCCATTGGTATAGATGAAATTGGTACCGCGTATGGTGCCGTAGGGCTGGTTCAGTGATGCATTCAGTGTTACGCCACCCTGGTAAGAACCCAGCACCAGGTTTTGTGATTCTTCGCCGAGGTCGTTTTTAAACAGCGCCAGTACCTTATTCCTGTTGCGTGTCCAGTTTACATTGATGGTCCAGGAGAAATCAGCTGTTTTAAACGGCGTGCCGTAAACGCTTAATTCAATACCCCTGTTCTGTACGGTACCAGAGTTAAGGTAGTAAGCCGTATAACCGGTAGAAGTAGACAGGGTTACGGGTACTATCTGGTCGATGGTTTTTGTCTGGTAGTAGGTAACGTCAAAACCTACGCGATTTTTAAGGAAAGCCATTTCAAGGCCTGCTTCTGCACTCCTGGTGCGCTCTGGCCGCAGGTTCACATTGTTTTTGATGCTGGGCACGGTAGCCTGGCCAACAGAACCGATGGGAGGTAAAACATTGTACACATCGTTTACACTGTAGATAGGTGCATCGTTGCCCACTTCAGCGTAATTGGCGCGCAGTTTTCCATAAGACAGCCAGGGAGATCCCTTCATCAGCTCAGAGAAGGCAAAGCCCATTGATACCGATGGGTAGTAGTAGGTGTTATTGCCTTTGGGAAGGGTAGA
>JANPGT010000315.1:0-2769 GCA_031424135.1 Chitinophagaceae bacterium | reverse complement strand
TGGCGCCAGCCTGCTCATTAAAGAAGGTGTACTGGAGAACCCCCGGCCACAGGCCATTTTTGGACTGCATGTACACACGGGTATGCCGGTAGGCAAACTGAGCTTCCGCGATGGCAAGGTAATGGCCAGTGCCGATGAAATTTATATTACCATTAAAAGTAAAGGCGGCCATGCCGCTGCACCGCAGGTAACCGCCGATACCATTTTGGTGGCATCACAACTGGTAGTGGCGCTGCAGCAGGTGATAAGCCGTAACCGCAACCCGTTTGATGCTTCTGTATTGTCTATTACTTCTTTCCAGGGTGGCTTTACTACCAATGTAATACCCAGCGAAGTAAAACTGATGGGCACTTTCCGCGCCATGGATGAGGACTGGCGTTTTAAGGCGCATGGTATTATCCGTAAACTGGCTACAGAACTGGTACACAGCATGGGTGCCGAAATTGACTTACACATAGACGTTGGATACCCTTCTGTTTACAACAATGAAGCGCTGCACAGCGTTGCAAAAGGACTGGCAAAACAGTTTATGGGCGATGCCAATGTAGACACGACCGAGCTGCGGATGGGAGCCGAAGACTTTGGTTATTACACACAGGTAGTACCCGGATGCTTTTACAGGCTGGGGGTGATGAATGAAGCAGCGGGCATCACTTCCGGCGTACACACACCTACTTTTAATATTGATGAAAACGCTATTGAAACCGGCATGGGCATCATGGCCTGGCTGGGGGCCATGGCGGAGCTATGATGGTTGATTAGAAAAACCGCAGCAAGGGCAGGGGCGGAAAAATCCTGGAGTCATTCCGCTGCCCCCGGCGCCCGTCTGAGGTACCGGAACAAAAGCCTGCAATATAATCTCCGTCTATTCCCCTTTATTTGAGTAAATTGGGTTACCCGCTGTCATTCCATTTACCAAAACCAATTGTATGAAATACAAGCTTCCCCGGTGGATTTTCTTGCTGGCATTGAGTGCACACGCTACTGCCCTTGCCGCACAGCCTGCTGAAGATAAATACAACCGCCAGGAAACAATGATTGTGATGCGGGATGGTGTTAAACTCAATACAGTCATTTTTACGCCTAAAAACCAGGCTGAACCATTTCCCTTTTTATTGTCAAGAACACCCTACGGTGTAAGCGGCGAAAGAAGCCCTGAGAAAAATGAGTATATAAAAGACATGGCTGAAGATGGGTATATTTTTGTTTTCCAGGATATCCGTGGCCGTTATAAAAGCGAAGGCAAATTTGAGATGCAGCGTTTTACACGCAACAGGAAAGACCCCCATGCCATTGACGAAAGCACAGACACCTACGATACTTTTGAGTGGCTCCTGGCCAACATTAAAAACAATAATGGTAAAGCAGGCATGTATGGTATTTCTTATGATGGGTGGACTACCGTAATGGGCGCCATGGACCCACACCCGGCATTGGTAGCGGCGTCTGAACAGGCGACGCCCGCTGATATGTTTTTGGGAGACGACTTTCACCACAACGGCGCCTTCCGCCTGAGTTATGGTTTTGAATACGCATTTATGGAAGAAGCTTCCAAAACAGATTCCCTTTTTCCTTTTGGCATGTATGATACGTACGACTGGTACCTGCAGCTGGGACCCTTGTCCAATGTCAACAAAAAATATTTCCATAAGACCATTCCTTCATGGAACGATTATGTAAGCCATCCCAATTATGATGCGTTCTGGCAGCAGCAGGGCCTGGCTACCCGGCTTGATTCTCCCAGGGTACACATCATGCATGTAGCTGGCTGGTGGGACCAGGAAGATTTTTATGGGCCGCAGAAGACCTATGAAATACTGGAACAAAAAGATGCCGGCCATAAAAACAATATTGTGATAGGCCCATGGAACCACGGTGGCTGGGCGGGTGGTCCCGGCAATAAACTGGGTAATATTAATTTTGATACTGCTACCGGCAGTACTTTCCGGAAAGAGATACAGGCCAAATGGTTTGCCTTTTATCTTAAAGGAAAAGGGGATGGCCATTTTGCAGAAGCCATTACTTTTCAAACCGGCACCAACCAGTGGAAAACATACAATAGCTGGCCCCCGGCCACCGCCGTAAAAAAGAATTTATATTTTGGTGCCGATGGCAAGCTTTCTTTTGAAAAACCCGCTGGCGTATCAGCAGCTGCTGACAGTTATGTATCTGACCCCGCACATCCTGTACCCTATCGCACCAGACCCATCGAAGAAACCTATGGTCCGGGCTCCCGCTGGTATACCTGGCTACTGGAAGACCAGCGTTTTGTGCACAACCGCCCCGATGTGCTTAGCTGGCAGACAGATACCCTGGTAAACGACATAACGGTAACGGGCAACCTGCTGGCGAAATTATTTGCCGCTACCACCGGCTCTGATGCCGACTGGGTAGTAAAACTGATTGATGTGTACCCGGCAGAAAATCCCAAAGAAATAAGAATGGGTGGTTACCAGCTGATGGTAGCCAATGATGTGTTCAGGGGCAGGTTCAGAAACAGTTTTGAACATCCTGCAGCAGTAACGCCCGGCAAAGTAGAAACCTACAATATTGACCTGCACAGCATCAACCATGTATTTAAAAAGGGGCACCTCATAATGGTGCAGGTACAAAGCACCTGGTTTCCCATTATTGACCGCAACCCGCAGAAATATGTACCGAACATCTTTGAAGCTACAGAAGCAGATTTTATCAGGGCCACCCACAGTGTTTACCGGTCAGCGCAGTTTCCATCGCATATTGAACTTTCAGTGATGCCTTAAAGCGGGG
>JANPGT010000314.1:0-1722 GCA_031424135.1 Chitinophagaceae bacterium | reverse complement strand
AAATTTTCTTTTTTGCCATAAGCCGGGGGCAGAAGGCATAGCTCCGCCAGGAGAAACGCTTGCATAGAATTTCATACAGCAATCAGTTGTTGGTTAAAAATGGTTGTAATCGTTTACATGATTTTTTCAGGTTTAATGCCTACTTTTAAATCATGATGTGAAGGAACTTATAAATTACGTATCTGTTAATTCCATGCGTATCAGATTTTTTGCAAAATGTTACATTTTAGTGTAAGCCGTTACATTTTTTACATGAACCGGTTTTTCTTTACTTATACAATGCAAATATTTCTCAAAGAGAAATGACACCGAACAGTTTTATACGATTGTGGCTGCCACTGCTGATTTTACTGTGCACTTGCAATAACACTGCAACTGCACAACCCTATTATTTCAGGCATTACCAGGTAGAAAACGGACTTTCCAACAACACTGTTAACTGCTGCATACAGGATAAAAATGGTTTTGTATGGTTCGGTACCAAGGAAGGGTTAAACCGCTTTGACGGCTACCGCTTTAAACTGTTTAACACCGCAGAAAATGAACGATCGCTGTATCCCGATAATATATTTGCATTATTCTCAGATAACAACGGCGTGCTTTGGGTGGGTTGCCAAAAAGGCCTGTACTGGTTTGATGCAGTGAAAGAACGCATGGTGCGTTTCCTGGATTCAATACCTGAAGCGTACGATATACAGAGCGACAAAAGCGGCCGCCTGTGGTTTCTCTCTCATCAGCAGGTGTACCGTTACGATTTCAAAACAAAACAACTGAAGGAGTTTACAGCAGCCGCACATTTCTATGCCACTTCACTTTGCATGTCGGCAGACGGTACCATGTGGGTGTCTGCTACCAACGGCTTTCTGCAGCAATTTGACAGCAGTACTGAAAGCTTCCGTGCATATGATATGTTTGCGCACTCTCCCCGCGCATCCTCGCATTATATTCAAAAAATAAAACCTGCCGGTCCTGCCGGGTTGTATATTGGTACCAGCAGTCAGGGATTGAAACATTTTGCTATCAGCACGCTTACCTACAGCGACGTACTTACTTATAACCCCGACAAGACGACCATCTTCGTGCGCGACATACTGGACAATGGCAACAATGAATTCTGGTTTGCTACAGAATCGGGCATCTTTATCCTGCAGCAGGACAGTGGGAAATTCATCAACCTGAAGAAAAAATTTCTTGACCCCTACTCCCTTACAGACAATGCGGTGTATTCTCTTTGCAGAGACAAAGAAGGCGGTGTATGGTCCGGCACTTTTTTCGGCGGTGTAAATTATTACCCGAAACAATATGCCACCTTCCAGAAATATTTTCCAGACAACACCGGCAATGCCATCAGTGGCAACGCCGTGCGTGAAATATGCGAAGATGGCTACGGCAATCTGTGGATTGGCACAGAGGATGCGGGGCTTAATAAACTTAATAAATCCACGGGCGCCATTACTCATTTTAAACCAAGCGGCGAAAATACCAGCATCGCTTATACCAATATTCATGGGCTGCTGGTAGCCGGCAATGATCTCTGGATAGGCACTTTTGAACACGGCCTTGATATTATGGACATCAGAACGGGTAAGGTTAGAAAGCGCTACACTGCAGGACCAGCCAGCAATGAACTGAAAAGTAATTTCACACTCTGCCTTTTGCAAACACGGGCGGGCGACATATTTATCGGTACCAATAATGGCCTTCACCGTTACCATCCCGCAA
>JANPGT010000313.1:0-2692 GCA_031424135.1 Chitinophagaceae bacterium | reverse complement strand
TGCATCGCCGTACTTTACCTGCTCATGAATATCAGTATTGTGAGCGTAATTCCCTGGCAGGAGGCAATGAAAAGTAAATTTATCGTTAGTACTTTCATGGAGAAACTATATGGCACACAGGTAGCTAACATTGCCACCGTGCTGGTATTGTGGATTGCATTTGCTTCCCTGTTTGCCGTGGTACTGGGCTATAGCCGTGTACCCTATGCAGCAGCGGCCGATGGTCATTTTTTTCCGGCTTTTGCCAAACTGCATACTACCAAGGGGTTTCCCTATGTATCGCTGTTGTTTTTGGGTGCTGCCGGTTTTGTATTCAGCCTCTTGTTTAAACTGGCCGATGTTATCAGCGCCATCCTGGCCATGCGCATATTGGTGCAGTTTATAGCGCAGTCCGTGGGCGTAGTGCTGTTGCGCAAAAATCGTCCAGGCGGGCAACCGTATTTCAAAATGTGGCTGTACCCGTTGCCGGTTGTTTTATCCATCTGGATCTGGCTGTTTGTATTTTACTCTACCGGTAAATATGCTTTACTGGGCCTGGGGCTCACCCTGGCCGGTGTGCTGGTCTTCTACCTTACCAGGCATTTATGGGGAAAGTCTGAACCACTTGAACCAAAGAGGTATATTGACACGAAGTAACACAGCGGTATTGCATGTATTTCTACTGCGCTGAAACTGTGTTGAAAACCCTCATTGTATAAAATAGCTCCGTGTAACACCGGGCCACCCCGCCTCCATGGTTTTTTCGTATATTTGCCGTTCGCTTAAATTTTTTTAGTATGAGCCGTAAAGGAAAAGTGTTGGTGGCAATGAGTGGTGGTATAGACAGTACTATTACTGCCCTGATGCTCAATGATGAAGGATATGAAGTAGTGGGTATTACCATGAAAACCTGGGACTATGCCACCAGTGGCAGCAGCAAAAAGGAGACTGGTTGCTGCAACCTGGACAGCTTTAATGATGCCCGCATGGCCGCGGTACAGCATGGTTTTCCGCATTTTATATTGGATATACGCGAGGAGTTCGGCGATTTTGTCATCGAAAACTTTGTAGACGAATACATTGCCGGCCGTACACCCAACCCCTGCGTAATGTGCAACACCCATATTAAATGGCGGGCACTCCTGAAAAGAGCAGATGCCATGGGTTGCGAATTTATAGCTACCGGTCACTACGCCAAAATTCACCAGCATACCAATGGCCGCTATTTTGTAAGCAAAGCTGTAGATGACCTGAAAGATCAAAGCTATGTACTGTGGGGCCTGCAGCAGGACCTGCTGAGCCGCACCTTACTGCCGCTGGGGCCTTACCGCAAGACTGAAATCAGGCAGATGGCCAATGATTACGGCTACCCGGAACTGGCGAAGAAAAGTGAGAGCTATGAAATTTGCTTCGTGCCCGATAACGATTACCGGGGCTTTCTGAAGAAGAAAGTAGCAGGCCTGGAAGAAAGGGTGGCAGGGGGTAATTTTATTGATAAAAACGGAAAAATACTGGGGCAACACAAAGGCTATCCATTTTATACCATTGGCCAGCGAAAGGGCCTGGATATTGCTTTTGGCCACCCTGTATATGTTACCGGCATTAACCCGGCAGACAATACCATTGTGTTGGGAGATGAGGAAGACCTGAACAGGCCGGAAATGATGGTTACAAAAATCAATTGGGGTAAGTATGAAGGTGTTACGGATGGCATGGAAGCCACCACCAAAATACGCTACAAAGACAAGGGTACTCTTTCAAACCTTTATAACGGCCCCCATGGTGTGCAGGTGAAGTTTTACGAAGACGCCAAAGGGGTGGCCCCGGGCCAGAGTGCGGTTTTTTATGAGGGCGATGATGTGATTGGCGGCGGCGTCATTATGCGCCACCCTTAGACGCCGGATTTTTGTACTAAATGTTCAGGAATAAGCACTTAGATGCGCAATATTTGAAGCTGGTATACGTTTGCAAACCGGGAAGCCAACACTTCCCGGTTTTTTATAAGCATCGTTCGATGCATTTTCACTGTCTGATTACCGTGCTGGCTTAAAACTGACTGGTATTTTATGAAGAACAAATTGTATGCTTTTATGCTAATTGGCTTTACTGCGTTGCTGCTTACCCGTTGTAACAGTAAGAACGACCTGGTAAGTGCGCATATCAATGAATACACCAATTTAGGGGTTGGTAAATATGTTACTTACCAGCTGGACTCTACCGTTACACTTCCTTTTGGCGCCGGCTTTACAGTACATTCTTATATCGTTAAAGACAGTATAGAAGCGCTGATCACAGACAATCTTAACCGTCCTGCTTACCGTATTGTGAGGTATGTTTGGGACGAACCGACCCGCAGCTGGAACAACAGCAATACCTTCATGGCCATACAAACTGCCAATACCTTCGAATACACAGAGAATAATATGCGCCAGGTAAGGTTGGTAAGTCCCATTGTTGATAATTTCAGCTGGAAGGGCAATTCTGCCATCGCTACTTCTCCTTTTAAATTTTCTTCAGACGATGCCAATTACCTTGACTGGGTATTTGCCTACAGCAATGTGGGTATGCCTTTTAAGGTGGGCAACCAGAATTTTGACACTACTATTACCGTTGTGCAGCATGATTCCATGGACAATAAACCTTTTTATGTAAACAGCCTCAGTAGCTACAACAGCTCTTATGAAGTTTATGCAAAAGGTGTAGGAAAGGTTTT
>JANPGT010000312.1:0-2151 GCA_031424135.1 Chitinophagaceae bacterium | reverse complement strand
TATTTGCAGACTCTCTCCGCCTTGCCACACAGGCAGGCCAATTGAATATCCGGTTGGGTAAGGATAAGTTATCCTGGACAGCCGCAGACAAATCAGACAATATCAGCCGTCCCGCCGCACTGCTGCCAGGCTTTGACAACAACAGTATGTATGGCTTGTACCTGCAGGGCAAGAACGATATTTATTTCAGGCAGTATATAAAAGCAGAAGAAAAATTGCGGGCCTGCCTTGAAAAAGAAAGTGGCTTTGCACCTGCACTGACCGACCTGAGCATGCTGCTGTACCGCAAAATGAATTATGAAGAAGCGTTGCAGTACGCTAAAAAGGCGTTGAGCATAAATACCTATGACCCTGCCGCTAATTATTACTATGGCCTTATCAATAAAAAACTGGGTAAGCAAACAGATGCCATTGACGGGTTTGACATTGCCACCCAATCAGAAGAATACCGTACTCCTGCATTTACTGAGCTGGCCAAATGCTATTTCTCTACCAACGGTACAGACAATGAAAAAGCTATTCATTACGCCCAAAAAGCGCTGCTTTACAACCAGCAGAATACAGATGCGCTGCAGGTTTTGGCCGTAGCCTGCAGGCTGCAGGGCAAAAAAGAAGCAGCTGTAAATATCCTTGACCGCATCGCAGCATACGACCCCATTAACTGTTTTGTGAAATTTGAAAACTGGTTGTGGGAAAAAACACCTGTGGCTAGAGAAGCGTTGATCAGCACCCTGCAAAACGAGATGCCCGACCAGTCTTACCTGGAGCTGGGATTGTGGTATTATTCCATAGGGCAAACGGCCGATTGCGTACAAGCATTGCAGGTATACCCCGCCTCTGCTGAAATCAATTACTGGTTGGCCTGGCTGCACAAAAACACGCCCTCGGAAAAAAATTATTATGATAAAGCCATTGCGGCAAAGGGACAGACAGCTTTTGCCTTCCGGCAGGAATCAGCGCTGCCGCTTCACTACTATGCAAATCAGGGACAGCACTGGCAACCCGTTTTTATGCTGGCGCTGATTGAAGGCGGCTGCGGCAATATGGCAACGGCGGCAAGCCTGATGAATAAATGTGGCCAGCAGCCCGATGATGCCAATTTCTATGCTGCAAGGGCAAAAATACAGCAGGAAGACACTGCTGCGGCTACAGCAGACATAAAAAAAGCCATGGTACTGGATGCAAAGCAATGGCGTTTCTATAAACAACTAACAGACCTCTGCAATAAGGCGGGTAATTACGCTGGGGCATTGCAGGTAGCAAGATCTTATTACCAGAAAAATCCAGATCATTATATTATGGGGATGTTGCTGGCCAAAACCTGCCTGCTTAACAAAAACTATACAGAAGCAGCAACCATACTGGATAAAATTGTGGTGATACCCTACGAAGGCGCTACCGATGGACGCCGCCTGTACAAAGAAACCCATCTTATGCTGGGCGTAAAAGCCATGCAGGATAAAAAATATAAAATAGCGGTGGCAGAAATTGGCAAAGCCCGTGAATGGCCGGAGAGACTGGGTGTAGGCAAGCCCTACCAGGAAGATATTGATGAGCGGCTGGAGCAATTCCTGTTGTACCAATGCTATACAAAATTGCAGGAGAAAGCAAAAGCAAGTGCTGCGCTGGAACAAATTAAACTGAACAAGGCCAGCGTATTTACCTCCAACAATGCTATTTCTGATTGGGCGGCCGGTAATGCAGCGGCGCTTGAAAACTTACCGGCGCCTGCGGCAACAGATGATAATGGCAGGGTGCTGGCGGAATGGTTAAAGAACAGATAACAAATATAACCCGCTTTTTATTTCAAACAGTTGTTCACAAAAGCTGGGTTGCCCTTTTATGCACTGTCATAAAATGAACTTCGCGCAGGGTGGCTCAGCTTGTATCCAGATTATTTTACAGGGTGAGCCACCTCGATTCTCTCTGTTTTCAGGTCCCTGCAATGCAAAGGCGACCCACCCTTAGATGCACAAAAACTAATTTTTATTTTTTTCTGCTACCAGTTTTTTCTCCACCACATCCACCGGGTATTTCAGCGCCAGTTTACGGATATCATAGCTGAACTCCGTAAATGTCTCTTCCCATAGTTTAGCTTCTTCTGCTGTGTAGCTGTAGAAGCCATGAGCATTGGCAACGCCCCTGCCACCT
>JANPGT010000311.1:0-2193 GCA_031424135.1 Chitinophagaceae bacterium | reverse complement strand
TGCCAAAATACTGGGCAATAAATATGTAGTGATTCCTTATATGGACGATAAGCACCGTACCCCGGACAATTACAAATTGATGGCAGAGCGGCTGAATAAAGCGGGCGAATTGAGCAAGGCTGCCGGCATCACCACAGGCTACCACAACCATAATTTTGAATTTTTGCCCATGGGCGATGCTACTGCCTATGATTACCTGTTGAACAATACCGATGCTAAATTGGTAAAATTTGAAATGGACCTGTACTGGTTTGCCAATGCCGGCCAGGACCCTGCAGCATGGATTAAAAAACACCCCGGCCGATTCCCGATGTGGCATATTAAAGACATGGAAAAACCGGAAGGTGCGGTAAAGGGCCAAACCTGCGAAGTAGGCGCGGGCGTCATTGACTGGAAATCTATTTTTACCCATCAGAAAGAAGCTGGTGTAGATTATGTATTTGTAGAGCAGGAACAATACCGCAAACCGGTGTTTGATTGTATTAAGATCAGTGCAGACTACATGAAAAAAAATCTTCTTAAATAAGTAAAACCCGGCAGATATGGCATCCAGGAAAAAATTCTTACAGCAATCTTCTTTATTACTGGGCGCGGGTACACTGGCCGCCGCCTTCGACAATCAGGCTTTTGCCTATTTTAAGAACAGGATAATGCCCAGCGACCAGCTGAATATTGGTGCCATTGGCATTAATGGTATGGGATGGAGCAATGTAAAAGCCGCTTTGAAAGTACCAGGTGTAAACCTGGTGGCGGTATGTGATGTAGATAAAAATGTTATTGGCAAAAGGCTGGAAGAACTTGGAAAAACAGGCTTGAACACCAGCGGTATTAAAACGTATGACGATTACCGTAAGCTGCTGGAACAAAAAGATATTGATGCCGTAATTATAGGCACACCGGATCATTGGCATGCGTTGATAATGATTCATGCCTGCGAAGCCGGCAAAGATGTGTATGTAGAAAAGCCCGTGGGCAATTCTATTATAGAATGCCGCAGCATGGTGGCAGCACAGCAACGTTATAAAAAAGTAGTGCAGGCTGGGCAGTGGCAGCGCAGCCAGCAGCATTTCAGGGATGCGGTAGATTATGTACAGAGCGGCCAGCTGGGTAATATACGCACGGTAAAAGTATGGTGCTACCAGGGATGGATGAAACCCGGACCCGTAGTGGCCGACAGTGCACCGCCCGCTGGTGTGGATTATAAGCAATGGCTGGGCCCAGCGGCTATCCGCCCTTTCAATGCCAGCCGTTTTCACTTTAATTTCCGCTGGTTTTGGGATTATGCCGGCGGTTTAATGACAGACTGGGGGGTGCATTTGCTGGATTATGGTTTGCTGGGCATGAAATCGCCCGTACCAAAATCGGTGGCGGCGCTGGGCGGACGTTTTGCCTATCCTGATTTGTATGAAGAAACGCCGGATACACTGACTACTTTATATGAATTTGATGGCTTTAACCTGGTATGGGATTCGGCTATGGGTATTGACAACGGTTCTTATGGCCGCGACCACGGCATTGCCTATATCGGTAACAATGGTACGCTTATCGTAAACCGTGGTGGCTGGGAAGTAATTGAAGAAAGACAGAGCAAGAGTAAGGTGAGCAAGCCATTTGAAAAGCCTTCTGACAATGGACTTGATAAGCATTGGGAAAATTTTGTAAGCGTGGTGAAATCGCGCAAGACAGAAGACCTTCATTGTTCTATACAGGCCGGGGCACATGTGGCTACTGTAGCCCAGATGGGCAATATTGCTTTCAGAAGCGGTAAAAAACTGGTATGGGATGGTACCAAAGAGCGCTTTACAGACGAGGCCATCAACAAAGAGTATTTATTGAAGGAATACCATAACGGCTATAAACTGCCAACAGTGTAGTAATTTTTAATTACAGCAGATCACCTGCTGTTGTCCACCCAATAATTTTTAATATGAAAAATAAAATCATTTCAGCGTTTTTATTGGCAAGTGTAAGCGCTGTGGGTCTAATGGCGCAACAGCCAAAAGGCGATCCCAAAGCAACTGAATTTTACAGCCCTGTACCCAAAGTGGTAAGTCCGGGTACAGCGCCATCAGACGCACCTTCCGGCACCAACTAGCAATCCGCCCGCTTCGAAAAAGATCTCTCCCCGCTCTTCAAATACAGCTGCACTCAGTGCGATGGTTGCGCTTAGCCCGCGGCCGGTCTCAGCCTCAA
>JANPGT010000310.1:0-11748 GCA_031424135.1 Chitinophagaceae bacterium | reverse complement strand
ACCATATCAATTTATGATTGCATTGCGGAGACAACGGTGGAGAAATCATACGTTGGGGACTTGCAGCTATCGTACTGTGGTGGGCACCGGAGCCGGGACCGCTGTTGTGTGGGGGGCATCCTCCTCCAGAAAATCCGTTGCCCGCTGTATCACTTTTGCATCCCTGTAAATTTTCTTGTGTCCCAGTCCATGCGTAACATGGAAACTGATATTGGGTAAATGCTGTTCCATGATGGGTGTTACGTCTTTCAGCGGTGTAATATCATCATCAGCATCCTGTATCCAGAGTACAGGACCGTTTATATGCTGTAAGGACCGGCTCATAGAAAACCAGTCGGCCGGGTAACCACTTTTTGTCTGCAATATTTTTTCAAACTCGGTTCTTACTCCATCGCCCAGTTGCAAAAACCTGAAGAAACTATCGATGGCCGCGGTGGTTTTCGTCAGCGGTGCAATAAGTACCATCTTCATACTGCTGTTCTCTGCTATTTTCTCCGTAAACAGGGTCGCGGCCAGGCCTCCAAAAGAATGCGCAATAATGCCCTGCAATCCACCAAACTTATAATGAATGGTTTCTATCATTTCTATGTACAAAGGCAGGGTAATGTGTTTGCCGCCGGAAATACCATGTGCCGGCGCATCAAATGCCAGCACTTCGTAATTCTTTTTTAACAGTGCTCTCACAAAAGCATCAAAATTTTTACAGGACGATTCAAACCCATGCAGGATCAGTATTCTTTTGTCGCCTCCCTTGTTCCATTTAAATCCCCTGATAGTATTGCCTTTCACCGTTATGCTAAGCTCTTTTGCCTGTTTAAAAATAGGCGGCGCCTCTTTCTTCGACCTGGAAAAAGGGGTGGTGAAAAGCGTAAATGCTTTGCTGGCTGCTTTTTTTGGGGAAACCACGGCCAGCAGGTTCAGTCTTGCACGTATATAATTTACCGCCAGTTTTTGTCCTAATTTCATGGCCCTAAAGATAGTTCATGAAAATTGTAATCATTGGTACCGGCAATGTTGCAACCGTGTTGGGTAAGAAACTGACAACGGCCGGTCATTCAATTATGCAGGTATACGGCAGGAACCGGGAGGCGGCTATGACACTGGCAAACCAGTTTTCTGCCACGGCCTGTTCATCTATTGAGGCGATTGAGCAGGAGGCAGAACTGTACATTGCAGCAATAGCAGACAGCGCGCTTACGGATATTGCCGCACATTTACAGTTGCAAAATCAATTGCTGGTGCATACTGCCGGGGCTGTTTCCATAAATATTTTTAAAGAGGTGTCTGCCAACTACGGGGTCTTTTATCCTTTTCAATCCATCCGCAAAGAAATTGAGCCAATGCCGGAACTGCCAATAATGGTAGATGCAAATACCACGGCTGCAAAAGAACAATTGCTCAGCATCGCAAAAACCATCTCGCAAAAAGTCAGCATCGCCAATGACGCGGCGCGGATGCGGTATCATCTCTGTGCTGTTGTTACCAATAATTTCAGCAATTACCTGAATGTACTGGCAGCCGATTACTGCCATAGAAACGGCCTTGATTTCAGCAACCTGCTGCCTTTGTTTGACGAGTCTGCCCGCCGCATGCATTATTTTTCTCCCCGCCAGGTGCAGACCGGCCCGGCCATCAGGAAGGATACAGCTACCATGCAGCGGCATCTTGCTTTATTGAAAGATGATCCTGCGCTGGCCGTTTTGTACCAGGTGTTTTCAGATGAAATAAAACGCTATCCCTGGAAAAATCTTCCGCAAGGCAGCTAATAGCCAATGGCCAAAAGCCAAAAGCTTGTTTTTTGCAAACCTTTATCATAGACTGGCCCAATAGTTGAAATCTTTACCGCTAAAACATAGCATTGAAATACCTTTTTTTCCTTCAGGTGATCGTTTTCTCATTGCTTTCCTGTGCCAACAAGGGATCGGCCCCGGCATCTTCAGCTAAAACCACCGCCAGCAGGACCGCCACCTACCGTGCAACCAATATCTCCACCGCCACCATGAGTGCTGATATCATCAATGGCGTAAATGCCTACCGCAAAAGCAAGGGATTGCCATCCTTGCAGTTACTGTCGCTGGCTGCCTCTGAAGCTTCCAGGCATAGCAGTAATATGGCAAGTAAGAAAATTGCTTTTGGACATAGCGGTTTTAATATGCGCGCCCTGGCCATTGCAAATGAATTAAAAGGCACTTCTTCTACCGGCGAAAATGTGGCTTTCGGTAAGATGACCTGGAAGCAGGTGATTGATGCCTGGCTGAAAAGTCCTGAACACAAGGCCAATATTGAGGGTTCGTTTAACTATACAGGTGTAGGTGTGGCAAAAGATAGCAAGGGTGTGGTATATTATACACAGATTTTCGTGAAGAAGGGTTAAGAGGCGCTAAGAGAACAAAGAGAGAAGAAGGTTTAGCACCATTTTTTGCGCGCGGAGCCCGCAGAAAAAAAGAGGCCTTTTACGCGGATATCAATTATTACTTCAATAGTATTTTTTCCATTAAATGAAGTCAGTTATATTACCTCAGGACAAAGCCCTCTTTTTAAGTCTTTCTCTCCGCTGACTCCGTGCGAAATGTTTCGTTCAGGCGAAGCGCCTGATGCCTGGAACTCCTTTTCTCTTTTTGCTCTTAGTTCAGTAAATTGCCCGCATGAATAACCGGGTAATCATTTCAGTAAAAGACCTGTACAAGAAATACGGCGATTTTGAAGCTGTAAAAGGCATCAGCTTTGACGTATATGAAGGGGAAGTATTCGGCCTGCTGGGCCCCAATGGTGCCGGCAAATCTACAACGCTGGAAATTATTGAAACCCTGCGCGATAAAACCAGCGGCACCGTTACCGTTGACGGCATTGACCTGGATGCATCGCCGGAGGGCATTAAAAAAATTATTGGTGTACAACTACAAACCTCAGGCTATTATCCAGGCCTGAACCTAACGGAACTGATTGATCTTTTTTCGGGCCTGTATAACCGCGCGGTAGATGCCAGGGAATTATTAACCCTGGTGAACCTGCAGGACAAGGCCAAAGCCAAATTCAAGGAATTGAGCGGCGGACAAAAACAACGCTTTTCTATAGCTACCACGCTGATTAACCAGCCAAAGATTATTTTTCTGGATGAGCCTACTACCGGACTTGATCCACAGGCCCGCCGAAATCTATGGGACCTGATAAAAAGTATCAGCGGCAAAGGCACTACTGTAATAATTACCACGCATTATATGGATGAGGCAGAAGTGCTGTGCGACCGTGTAGCCATTGTAGATGCGGGCAGGGTAATAGCTATTGATTCTCCAGGCGCTTTGATTGACGACCTGGTAGCTACCGGTTTCCAACGGCCACAGGAAGTAAAGAAAGCCAGCCTGGAAGATGTGTTCCTGAATTTGACGGGCAAAGAATGGAGAGACGTCTAGACCCAATGTGAAAATATGAAAAATATGGAAATGTGGGAAATCCAGATAGCCGGTAATTTTATTGCTGTCGTCTCCTTATCATTTTCACATTTACCATATTTCCACACTTCCACATTTTTCGCAGCATCTTACTATTAATTATAAAATTAAATTGTAATGGACCTTCGCTATCCCATTGTTAAATACGAACCAGCAGCTTATTCAGAAAGACAAAAAAACGACTGGCTGAATGATATCAAATTCCTGCCGCAGTCACTGGAAAACGCACTGCTGAATTTGAATGAAGCCCAGCAGAATACCCCTTACCGCGAAGGCGGCTGGACGGTGAAGCAGGTAGTGCACCATGTGGCAGATAGTCATATAAACGCGTACTGCCGGTTTAAGCTTGGACTAACAGAAGAAAATCCCACCATAAGACCTTATGAAGAGCAGCTTTGGGCGGAGCTGAGCGATACACATCATTTGCCCGGCAATGTATCCATTACGCTCTTGTACGCATTGCACACACGCTGGTATGAACTGCTGAAAAATATCAAAGAAAAAGAATGGCAGCGCACCCTTGTGCATCCTTCTGCCGGTAAACCCTGGACGCTCTGGCACCTGCTGGGCATGTATGCATGGCATGGCAAACACCATGTGGCGCATGTAACCTCGTTGCGTGAGAGACACGGATGGTAGTTACAGTTGGGAATTGGTTGTTGGGAATTAGGAATTGGCCGGTGTGACAGAAGATGTCTGCAACATACAGGCATCCTGTGGAGTCAGTCCCAATTCCCCGTCCGACCAGGACATCCGGGCGGGCAAACTCCATATTCCATCAAACGCGCCCTATACCTTACACCCTCAACCTTAAACCTTTTCATACATGAAATGGAAAATCCTCAGCTCCACCTATGTTAGTCAGCATATTTACTTTACCGCCCGGCGCGACCGCTGCCAGCGGGAAGACGGCCTTATTATAGATCCCTATTATGTGGTGGAATTACCCACTTCTGCCACGGCACTGTCCATTACAGAAGACGGCAAAATCATATTGGTAAAACAATACCGGCATCCCATAGATGAAGTAATACTGGAAACGCCCGGTGGATTTATAGACGAGGGTGAAGATTTTGTTACCGGCATGAGAAGAGAGCTGCTGGAAGAAACCGGTTACAGTTTTGCAAACATTGAACACACAGGCAGGGTAGCCGCCAACCCTGGTTTGCTGAACAACTACACTGAACTATTTTTAGCCACCGGCGGTCATCCAACCAATATGCAGGCCCTTGATCACAACGAAGAAATTGACATCGTACTGGTAAGCATGGAAGAACTGATTGAAATGTTGCTTGCCGGACAGATTAAACAGTCGCTGCATGTAAACTGTATCTTTTTGGCGTTACAAAAAATGGGAAAACTGACAATTAATATCTGATGAAACCCGCAGGCGGGTTAATAGAAAGCAGATTTTTATGATTTTCAGGATGGGTTAAGATTTTTGCTGCTGAGCCTATTGCTTGATTCATAATTAATCATAACAATCATAAAAACCTGCGTTCTATTAGCCAGGCTTATTCAAATGGCACCACTTCCCCCACCAAAAAAACACTTCCGCAAACAAGTATCATATCCTGCTTTTTGGCGTGTGCAAACGCCTGCTTCAATGCAGTATTTACATCGGGATAGTGTGCGCCGGCAAGACCGATGCTGTTTCCTTTTTCCGCCAGCTGGTCTTCGGGAAGGGCCCTGGGTATCTGTGCCCTGGTAAAATAGTAAACGGCCTGCTTTGGTAACAGGGATAACACCTTATCTGCTTCCTTGTCTTTTACCAAACCAATAATTATGTGCAGTTGATCGTGATCGGTGATTTCAAGCTGTTCCGCTATTTGTTTGATGCCGTCTTCATTGTGGCCCACGTCCAGCACCAGCAATGGCTGGCGGTGAATAATATCCCAACGGCCATGAAAGCCGGTTATCTTTTTGGTATGGCGTAACCCCGTGTGTATATCGGATTCACTGATTTCCCATCCCAGCTGCTGCAATTCTTTTATAGCTGCCAGTACCGTGAGTATATTTTTGGCTTGATAGATGCCCTGCAAATCAAGCTCATAATTGCGGCGTTCGTCGTTGTTTTTATAGGCTACCGTTAACTGAAGGGTGTAAGGTGCTTCCTGCCATTCGGGTGTATAAGCATGCTCCGCTGCAAACAGGATGGTTGCCCTTTCCTTCTCCGCTTTTGCTTCAAATACCGGCCTGGTAGCCTGTATGGTTTCGCCTACCACCACGGGTATACCCGGTTTAATAATGCCGGCTTTTTCAAAAGCAATCTTTTCCAGGGTATCGCCCAGCATATTCATGTGATCCCAGCCAATATTGGTGATCACAGATAGCTCAGGCGTAATAATATTGGTGCTGTCCAGCCGCCCGCCCAATCCTACTTCTATAACGGCGATATCTACCTGCTGCTGTGCAAAAAAATCGAATGCCATGGCTACCGTAATCTCAAAGAAAGAAGGTTCTATCGTTACAATCAGCGGCTGGATGCGTGCCACAAAATCCACTACAAAGTCTTCCGGTATCATTTCGCCGTTCAGCTTGATGCGCTCCCTGAAATCCTTCAGATGCGGCGAGGTGTACAGTCCGGTTTTATAGCCGGCAGTTTGCAAAACTGCGGCCAGCATATGGCTGGTGGAACCTTTACCGTTGGTGCCGGCAATATGAATGGATTTAAATTTTTTATGCGGGTTATCCAATGCGGCACAAAGGGTAATGGTATTGGTAAGATCCGCCTTAAATGCCGACGCGCCAATACGGCTGTACATAGGAAGTTTCGTAAAAAGATAGTCGAGCGTTTGCTGGTAGGTCATGGGGATACAAAGATAGGAGAGTTCTTAGTTTGTAGTTTTCAGTTCATCGTTCCTGGGGCTGAATTCATGAACTTCTTCTGGCAGGATGCAATTCATTTTGGGTTGACAGAGCAGCCTGTTGCAATGATATTGTTGATTCTTAAACGCGCCATCGTTGATTGAAAAGCATGCCGCATCCAATCCCGAAGGCGCGCCTGACCGGACGGGCCTTCGGGATCTTGTTTAAGTTACCAATACAACTGAAGGTGCAACCAAACCTCATTGCTAAGCCCTGCACATTCCACCTTAATTATTGATTTTGAAATTGATCACCACGGTACCTGTTTGTTCATCGGCGCCATTGGGGCTGGCATTTAATTTTGATTTTCTTACAATTTCAAGTGCTTTGTCTTTATAGGAAGAGGAAGAGGTGGTAGATCCTCTTGGTTGGTAAGATGCGCTTAAAACATTGCCGCTTTTATCTATCTTAACATCCACGGCTACTTTTTCATTGGTGTCAAATTCGCCCGTATAGGTATAGACTTTTGTAAAAAAACGTCCTTCCAGCCCCCTTGCTATACAAACACCGGAGTTACCCCGTCCGCCACCTTCATAATTTTTGCTGTCGGGGTTACCACCGGGTCTGCCCTGATCGCCTTTGCCGCCGGCAACGCCTTCGTTACCGCCTTTTTTGTAACTGTCGGCCTCATTGCCACCGGTACCTGTTCCGTTTACGCCTTTAAAAACTGCTTTGGGTTTGGCCACAACAGGTGCGGGAGGTGCTGGTGTCACTACAGCTTTGGGAGTAACCTTTTTAATTTCTTCCTTATCAGCAATTTTAGTAGCATCTGGTTTAACTACCGGAGGCTTTTTTATTTCGGGCGCAGCATCATCTTTATCGTCTGACAATGGATCCTTTACATCTTCTTTCTGGGTTTCTACTGCTTTGGGTGGTGTGTACTGCTGCTGATCCTGCGGGGCTGGCTTGCCGGGTTCAAAAGCCTGGTCGTTGCCCAGTCCCGCATCGCTGTTACCGAGGTTTACTTCCATGCCTTCCTCGGGCAGGGGTACCAGCTGGGTGGGCGTTGTCCAGCCTACTAAAAAAAGAAACAGGAATAAAACCGCCAGAATCGCCAGGGTAATGCTGGCCGCCTGCATATTTTTCTTCGACTCAAAATGGGTATCATTTGCATGTAACATAGCAACGGGGTTAGTCATATAAAGTTACGCTGTTTGCTGATAACGATGCAAGTATAATGCTAATTACATAGGAGGGCGGCAGTAAGATGTTAAATTTTTGAGGAAGCTTGAAAGTGGAGGGCTAGGTTGTTGGGATTAATTTTCAGCTCCAGGATTATACTTCAGCAATTTATCATTTAAAATCTATGATGGGCAATGATAGCAACCTTTTGTTATGGATTATTGGCCTTACGCCTTAAACCTCTTACCCTATCCCTTTCATGCGTCGAACCCATTCTCCCATCCGCCCGCTTTCAGTTGCTGCACCTTGGTAAGTACGCCCGTTTCCAGTTGCTGTTTGTAGGCGGCTACCTTATCGCCCACAATTTTATCAAAAGCGCCAATAATAGCCGCGGCTAATATACCCGCATTTTTTGCTCCATTTAAAGCTACGGTAGCAACAGGTATTCCGTTAGGCATCTGTAAGATAGATAAAATAGAGTCCCATCCATCTATAGAGTTGGACGACTTTATTGGTACGCCAATAACGGGTAGCGGGGTAATAGAAGCCACCATGCCCGGCAAATGAGCTGCCCCGCCGGCGCCTGCGATAATTACTTTTAAACCCCTGTCCCTGGCAGTTTTTGCATATTCCACCATGCGGATGGGAGTGCGGTGTGCGGAAACGACCGTTAATTCAAATGAAATTCCAAGCTCCTTTAAAATATCAGCGGCACCCTGCATAATGGCAAGGTCGCTGTCGCTGCCCATGATAATACCGACGGTAGGAGTCATGATAAATAGTATTTGCCGCAAAGAAAATACAAAAAAAGCAGACGGAAGGGTTTTAGGAATTCTTGTGTTATAAATCACTAATTTCCGGCATTATTTTCAGCAGCTTAACAAAATCGGCCGCAAGAATTTTGCAGTGTATTTATTAATCGTTTTTTAATGAGTCTGCTGGCCCTAAAGCGCTGCTTTTCTTTCCAATAGCTTCAATTCTCTATATATTTGATTTTTCATACACACAGTTTCACCAGTATGCTTCACAGAATCCGGCAGGTAACATTTATTCCTCTTTATTTGATTGTTTTTTTTGCGATTGCAGCCATCTCGTGTAAAGGCAAACCAGAGCCTGCAAAGCAAAAAGATGCGCCACCCGTAGTGGTTGATGTCATCATTGCAAGTCCGCAGGGTATTTCCAACACAGTGGAGGCCAATGGCAGTGTAGTTGCCAATGAGTATGTAGAATTACACCCGGAAGTGAGCGGGCGTCTTACTTACCTGAATGTGGCCGAGGGGCATGCCGTGGCGCAGGGTACCGTGATTGCCCGTATCAATGATGCTGATCTGCAGGCGCAATTGTCGAAGAGCAGGGTGCAGCTTGACCTGGCGCAGAAAACAGCCGACAGGTACCAAAAACTGCTGGCGGTAAATGGGCTTAACCAGGCGGATTATGACAACGTGCTGAACCAGGTAAACAGCCTTAAAGCCGATATGCAATACACGCAAACATTGATTGATAAAACAGTTATCAAAGCGCCTTTCAGCGGTGTGCTTGGACTTCGCCAGGTGAGTCCGGGCGCCTATGTTACTTCCGCCAATATCATTGTAACCATTCAGCAGGTGTCTAAAGTGAAGATTGATTTTACCCTGCCGGAGGAATTCAGTGATTTGATTAAAAAAGGCCAGCTGGTAGATGTAGAAGTGGATGCTGCTAACCAGCGCAGGAAAAAAGCCATCATAATTGCTACAGAACCACAGGTAAACCAGGCTACCCGTAACCTTAAGATAAGAGCCCTGTTACAGGAGGGCACCGCCAACCCCGGCGCCTTTGTAAAAGTATTCATAGACGCCGGCGGTAATAAAAAAGCGGTCATGGTTCCAACCAATTCTATTATTCCGGATGACAAAAATAGCCAGGTGATACTTGTAAAAAGCGGTAAAGCCAGTTTTGTGAATGTAAAAACGGGTATCCGTGAAAACAGCAATGTTGAAATTGTTGAGGGCATACAGCCGGGCGACAGCATCGTAGTAACCGGTGTTTTATTTGCCAGGCCCAAAGCACCCCTGAAAGTACGAAGTGTGAAAACACTGGAGCAGCTGTCGAAGCCATTATAAGCTTTTGAGGACCGCAGCACCCATCATCAGCCAAAGCGTCAATAACCAATTAGCCGTGTACATTGTATGAATATTTCTGAATTATCGTTAAAGCGCCCCGTTCTTGCCACGGTAATGAACCTGATGATTATCCTGTTTGGCGTAGTGGGTTATACTTTTCTTGCAGTACGCGATTACCCGGCTATTGATCCCGCCATCATCAGCGTTAGCACGTCTTACACGGGCGCCAACCCCGATATTATTGAAAGCCAGATCACCGAACCGCTGGAAAAACAGGTAAATGGTATACCGGGAATCCGTACGGTTACTTCTTCCAGCTCACTGGGCAACAGCAATATTACCATTGAATTTAACCTGGGGGTTGATTTGGAGGCTGCCGCCAGCGATGTACGTGACAAAGTAGGCCAGGCGGCCCGCAGCCTGCCGCAGGATATAGATGCACCACCGGTAATCAGCAAGGCCGATGCCAACAGCGATTTTATTTTGATACTGGCCGTACAGAGCCGCACCAAGAGCCTGCTGGAATTGAGTGATTACGCAGAGAATGTTTTGCAGCAGCAATTTCAGACCATCGACGATGTTAGCTCGGTAAATATATTCGGCCAGAAAAGATATGCCATGCGCTTGTGGCTGAACCCCGACAGGATGAATGCTTATGGCGTGGCTTTTACCGATGTACGCACCGCGCTGAGTACCGAAAACGTGGAGCTGCCACCGGGTAAAATCTATGGCGATAATACGGAAATGCTTATACGCACTTTAGGCAGGCTGACCTCCGAGAAGCAGTTCCGCGATCTTATTATCAGGGAAGACAGCACCGGCATTGTACGCCTCAGCGATGTGGCAAGGGTAGAGCTGGGCCCCGAAGCACTGGAGCAAAGCTGGAAATACAATGGAGTAAACGCGGTAGGCCTGGCCATTATACCCCAGCCCGGCGCCAACAATATCCAGATAGCAGATGAATTCTATAAAAGATTTGAACAAATAAAAAAATCTAATAAATCAGATATTGAGATCAATGTGCTGATTGATAATACAGAAAACATACGCAACTCGCTGAGTGAAGTAAAAGAGACCCTGGTGATTGCCTTCATACTGGTGGTGCTGGTTATCTTTCTTTTCTTCCGCAACTGGCTGATTGCCATCCGCCCACTGATAGATATTCCCATCTCGCTGATTGCCACTTTCTTCATTATGTATATCTCGGGCTTTTCTATCAATGTACTTACCCTGCTGGGCATTGTACTGGCCACTGGGCTGGTGGTAGATGATGGCATTGTGGTAACAGAAAATATTTTCCGCAAGCTGGAAGAGGGATTGCCCATCCGCAAAGCCGCACTGGAAGGCAGTAAAGAGATCTTCTTTGCCGTAATTTCCACTTCCGTCACCCTGGCTATTGTTTTTCTGCCGGTAATTTTCCTGGAAGGTTTTGTCGGCCGTTTGTTCAGGGAGTTTGGCGTAGTGCTGGCAGCTGCCGTTTTGATTTCGGCTTTTGTATCACTGACTATTACACCGGTACTGAACGTATACCTGACCACTAAAAATACCCAGCATGGCTGGTTTTACAGAAAAACGGAACCTTTTTTCACCGGCATGGAAAGCGGCTATAAACGCCTGCTGCAGGGTTTTATGAAGATACGCTGGGTAGCCTGGCTGATCATTGGCATTTGCGCGGTTATCATCTGGCTTACCATGTCTACCCTGAAAAGCGAGATCGCACCATTGGAAGACCGGAGCAGCATTCGTTTCAATGTAACAGCCGCAGAGGGAACCAGCTACAACTATATGCAGCAGTATGCAGACAAAATCACCAATTATTTATATGACTCGGTAGCGGAAAGAGATTTTGTATTTGCCCGTACACCAGGCGGAGGAGGTGGTAGTTTTGGCAGTGCCAATACCACCATGCCACGTATTGGTTTAATACCGCCGGCAGACCGAACACGAAGCCAGGCAGATATTGCCAATGACTTACAGCGAAAACTGACCCGGTTTAATGATGCACGCATATTTGCCGTGCAGGAGCAAACCATTTCAGTAGGCGCCGGTTCACGCGGTGGACTGCCCGTTTCATTTATTTTACAGAACCAGGATATTAATAAGCTTAAAGAGATCATCCCCAAATTCCTGGATGAAGTAAGAAAGGATAAAACCTTCTCCAACTCTGATGTAAACCTGAAGTTTAATAAGCCCGAAATACAGATTACGCT